>NZ_JBEYYR010000064.1:0-26586 GCF_040645635.1 Streptomyces sp. NPDC046727 | reverse complement strand
CGGCTTCCGCCGTCTGCGTATCCGCTGGGAGCGACGAGACGACATCCACGAAGCCTTCCTCGGTCTCGCCACGTGCCTCATCACACACCGCCACGTCCAACGCCTTTGTTAGGACCTCTTAAAGCCCGCCGGCGGAACCGGGGCAGAGCCTTGGCGACGACCACGGTGGCCAACTGGTCGCGGAGGTTCGCCACCATCACCGTGCTCGTGCTCTCCGCGATCGCCGCCCCCAACCCCGCCTGCCGACGCGAGGCTGGGGGGTCGGTTCGTGGTTCGGCATGGGGGTCGGGCGGGGGTTCGGTCCGCGGTTCGGTTCGGTTCGGCCACCCGCCACCCGTCCCGCTTGCTGCCTGTTTGTGCCGCTCATCGTGGGTGCCGGGCCGAACGCATCACCTCGACTTACCTTTCCTGCACACCACCCACGACGCCTGGCGCACCCACTTCGGCCATGACCACCACGGCACTATCCGAGCCCGCCAGCTCTTGGCCGCCCTTACTGACCAATCAATCGACGTCCCCGGCCGAACTGGGCGCAAGCGGGCGGCGCCCGAGGTAGGGCCCGCAGCTCGGTGACTGCAGGGACTGCTGGCAGCCGCGCCGTCCGAGTCAAGCAGCCACTCAACTGCCCCGATGAGCCACGGCCCGGCCCTGGTCCTCGTCATACTCGCCGGACCACGCCAACCTGCAACGCAGAGTGACCGATACTGCTGGCCGCCAGCGAATACGCGACTCGTGAACATGTGGGCCTACCAGTCCCGGAGGCATTTCCCCGGGCGTATCCGTCACTGCCCGGTCCGGTTGGTGAGGGGCTGTTGAGAGGCGGTCGGTGGTGCGAATAGTGCCTGGACGGTTTCGGTGGCCAGGTCTCGCAGCCAGGTGTGGGCGCGGTCGTTGTCGTAGCGCTGGTGCCACAGCAGGTACAGGGGGACGTCGGGCAGCGGGAGTGGTGGCGGCAGCGTGGCCAGGCCGAGTTTTTCCCGGGCCGTGCGGGTGACCGCGTCGGGGAGGGTGACTACCAGGTCGGTGTCGAGGGTGAGTTGCAGGGCGAAGGCGGCGGTGGGCCCGGCGGCGACGACGCGTCGTTCGAGGCCGCGTGTGGTCAGGGCGTCGTCGATCGGGTCGCGCAGGCTTCCGCGCCGCGAGACGGTGAGGTGTTCGGCGGCTGCGTAGCGCTTGAGGCTCAGCGGGCCTTCGGTGAGCGGGTGGCCCGGGCGGACGGCGACGACCAGCCGGTCCCTGCCGACGAGGCGGTGGCGGATGTCGGGGAGCGTCGGAGCGCTGGAGCTTGATTCGAGGTCGACCTCACCTCGGCGTAGCTCGGCGTCGTCAGTCCCGGGTTCGGCGGACAGGCGCAGCCGGACGCCGGGGGCCTGATGGTGGACGGCCGTGGTCAAGGCGGTGCCGCAGGCTGCGGTCAGGGCGTCGTGCCAGCGCACGGTGAACACCCGGTCCAGAGTTGCCAGGTCGAGTTCCTGCTGCGCGGAGAGAAGTTGGTGGGCCTGCTGCACGAGGGCGTGGACCTGGGCGCGCATGGCCAGCGCGCGGGTGGTGGGCACCATGCTGCGGCCGGTGCGGACCAGGATCTGGTCGCCGGTGGCCTTGCGGATGCGGCCCAGGGAGCGGCTCATCGCCGGTGCGGTGACGTGGAGGCGTGCTGCCGCGCCGGTGACACTGCCCTCTTCCAGCAGGGCGTCCAGGGCGGTGAGCAGGTTCAGATCCAGTTGCATGAGAGTAACTCTACGAGTTACAAGCATGCACTTGTTGTTAATGGTCAGGCGTCCTACCTTCGAAGTGCGGGGGCGAGGTAACAGCCCCGCTTCGACCGATCCCAAGGAGCCCACCATGAGCACAGCCATGCCTTTCGACGCCGGCACGACGCTCCTGTCCGACGTGACCGCCGCGGTGAAAGCCGCTGGCGCCACGCTGCGCGACCGCTACACCGCGCACGCCCGGGGCGTGAGTCTGGACCAGGTCGTCGGCGAGATCCACGCCAACGACGACGCGGTGCTGGACGTGCTGCGGGAACCGCTGCTGCGGTCCCGACCGGGGTCGCAGTGGGCCGAGGACGAGCTGGCCGGCGGCGCGCTCCCGCCTGGGGAGTGGTGGGTCGTCGACCCCGCCGAGGGCAACATCAACCACGTCCACGGCATGGAGGACTGGGCCGTCACCGCCACCCTGGTCCGCGACAACCAGCCGGTACTCACCGTCGTCCACCTGCCGCTGACCGGCGACACCTACACCGCCGTCGTCGGCGGCGGTGCCCGTCTCAACGACCGGCCCCTGAAGGTATCTGCCAAGACCGACCTGGGCGCTGCGCTCATCGGCACCGGCCAGGCCAAGCCCGGCGAGGACGAGCGCACCTTCCGGCGGATCGGTGACTCCGTCACCGCCATGCTCATCAACGGCCTAGTCGTGCGCGTGTCCGTTCCCGCCACGATGCAGCTCATCCACGTCGCCGCCGGACGCATGGACGCGTTCTGGCAGTTCTCCGACGTCCGCTCCGGCCTGGTCGCCGGCGCCTTGCTGGTCTCCGAGGCCGGAGGCGCCGTCACAGACCTGACGGGCGAACCCTGGAACACCGGCAGCCGCGACTTCCTGGCGACCGCTCCCGGCATCCACGGCGCCGCCCTCAAGGTCCTCTCGCTGATCGCCTGACCGGACATCTCCGCTCTTCTCCACCCCGATACCGCAAGGAGCATCACCGCATGACAAGCATCGGCATCCTGGGCGCCGGCCGCGTCGGCACCAACCTCGCCAGCAAGCTCTCCGAGGCCGGACACGACGTCATCCTCGGCCGCCGGAGCCCTACGGAAGACACCACAGCGGCTACCGAAGGCACAGGCCGCCGCCTCTCCTTCGCCGACCAGCGCACCACCGCCCACACTGCGGAGATCGTAATCAACGCGACGCCCGGCGACAGCGCCCTTGACCGCCTGGCCAGCCTGCGAACCGAACTCGCTGGCAAGATCCTCATCGACGTCTCCAACGCCACCCGCGACGCCGCTGACGGCCTGCCCGGCGACCTGTGCTATCCCGGCAGCAGCCTCGCCGAGAAGCTCCAGGCCGCCCTCCCCGACACCCATGTGGTCAAGACCCTCAACACCATGCTGTTCATGGTCATGACCGCTCCCGAAACCCTGGCCACCCCACCGACCGCCTATCTCTCGGGCAACGACGAACACGCGAAGAAGACCGTCACCGGCCTGCTCCGCGACCTGGGCTGGCAGCCCGCATGGATCGAGAACCTCGGCGACATCACCACAGCCCGCGCCACCGAGGCCATGATCCTGGTCGTGCCCCACATCCTGCGCCGACATGGCTTTGAGCCCTTCGCCGTCTCCCTCGCCCGCTGACCCCAGCAAGACCGGGTTCAGGCCAAGTCAGGCAGCGGGCCCGTGCGCGGCAGCTGGGCGCTGCCCCGGACAACGCCTACTGGGCTGCAAGTCCCGAAGTCGTCGACAAACGGCTCCCGTTCCCGGGCTCTGGCACAACTTCTGTGGACCTACTGCACCGACTGCTGGAATTGGATAAAGGCTCGCTGCGCAGAGGGCGCCTTTATCGTGAGCCGTAGCGGGATGGCGCGCATTCTCGCAGGCCGCGGTGCCGTGGCACAGCGGCCCATTGCGATCGACGTGGGCGAGGTCCCGCTCACGGCGACTGACGGAGACGGGGCGGGCCTGCCCCTATCTGTCCGCGGGTTCAAATCCCGTCGGCACCGCAGCCGACCTGCGAGCTTGTCCAGCGCACACCCTGCGACGCCGTTCCAAGTCCACCGAAGTTGAGCCAGAGCCCTGTCGTGGCGGCCTGTGACCAACGGCTCAGGCGTCCCAGGTGAAGGTCAGGCAGTTGGGAGCCGGGTTGGTGCAACTGAGATGCTCTGGAAGCTGGGTGGCATTGGCGTCGAGCGTGGTGGTGTTGGTGGCCGGGTCGTATGTGAGGTAGAGAGCGCCAGGTGCTGGCTGGTGCTGGGCAACGGCGATGGTGACCTCGATCGGTTCCCCGGCCAGGGCAGCGAAGGTGACGGGCTGTCCGTCACTGGGCACCGTTGCCTGGGTACCTGTGCCGCGGCGTAGGCGCAGGGTGAGGCGCTCGTCGCGGTGTTGAGTACGCGAGAAGGTGGCCTGGACGGTGTGTCCCGTAGGGGGCTCCGGGTGCCGGGTAGCGAGGGCCAGACTGTGGTAGTAGCCAGCAGAGATGGCAGTGACCCGCATTCCGTCGGCAGCGGCGGTGAGGCCCGAGACCTCCCGGTCCTGATCGAATCCAGCTCCGATCAGCCGGTGGTCGTCGGTGATGGCCAGGACATGGCCGGCGCCGGCGGCCAAGGCCGTCACCGTGTGCCCGCCGAGTTGCTTGCGGAGGGTCGCTTCAGCGTCCTGGCGCGGCTCGACGGCCGCCACGCGCAGAGCCCCATCGTGCATCTGTCCGAGGAGCATCGAGCGCGACCACGCGACGGCGGCGAACCTGCCGCCGTTCTTGCGGATCGCGTCGACGAGCGGGTCGCTGTCGCCCGCGTACAGCAGCTCACCGTCGGTGGTGATGGCGAAGCTTCCTGACAGGGAGGCGTGAACGGAAGCGATCTCCTTGCCGTGGGCGGCCGCAAGGATGCCGGACACCTGGCTGTGGCTGTTGTCGCCGGCCGCGAGCAGTTCTCCTGTGTCGGTGACTGCGAGCGAGTGGTGGTATCCCGTGGAGATGGTGGCGATCTTCTTGTGTCTGGCTGCGGTCACGATGCCGGAGCACTCCTGGTGGTCGTTGGCCCCGCCGGCGAAGAGTTCGCCGGTGTCGCTGACGGCCATCGCGTGGGCGTGGCGCAGCGAGACCGCGGTGATCCTCACGTGATCGACGGCCCTCAGCAGGTCGTCCATCAACTCGCGCCATCTCCCCCCGACGAGGAGGCGCCCGTCATGGGTCAAGGCGACGCTGAGCGCGCCGCCGGCGCAAACGTCGATCAGGTTCTCATCCTTCGCCGCCTTCTGGATCCCGCTGATCTGCTGGTCCTCGTCCCAGCCGGAAGCCAGCAGGATTGCGGCCGAGGACGGACTTGACTCAGCCTCATCAGTGGATCCGGTGGCTCGGGTCAATGTCATCTGGACTCCTGGTGTCCGTGGGTGCAGTGGGTACTCCGGACGACCGGCCTTGGACAGCGCAAGCCGCGACCGAAGCACCAGCATGGCGCGCGAACGATTGATTTTCGTGTACGCCACACCCACCTGGGGGCGGCGACCGCGTCGGGGTGCAGCGGCCACCTGAACGTCCTCGGCCGCTACGCCTTCCTCCGCTCACAGGAAGCCGGACACCGACCGCTGCGGGAGCCGGCCGCCGGCGGTCCCTCGTCGAGGCCTTCGTGGACCTGCGGCGGCGCACCGCGGTCCGGGGCTCGCCCGCGTGGCGCGAGCGGTTCGAGCGCAGCCTGGCGCAGTTGCTCGCGGCCCTCGAAGGCGAGCGACGCTCCCGGTGCCGGGGGGACCTGCCCGGTGTGGAACGGTACCTGGAGCTGCGGAGGGTCACCGGCTACACGCCGCTCCTGTACCTGCTGACGGAGGAGCTCCTCGGGTGCGAGGCCCCGGCCGGGGTACGGTCGGCGGAGCCGTTCCGGCAGGCACGCACGGCATCCGTCGACGCCATCGACCTGATCAACGAGCTGTACTCGCTGCCCAAGGAGCTGGCCCGCGGTGAGAGCCACAACTTCGTCGTGCTGTACGCGCGGGAGCACCCGTGTGGCCTGGACCGGGCTGTGCCGGAGGCCGGACGGCGGGTCCGCGAGGCCGTCGACCGGTTCCGGGCGCGCTGGGGCTGAGGCCCGGTGAGCGGCTGGCCGCGATGGTGATGCGCGACGCCGTCCACGACTGGATGGGGAGCCTGCCCGCCGACCACCGGGCCGCCGGCCGGTACGCCCCACCGGGATCCGGTACCGGGCGGTGACCCTGCGGGGATACGCGGTCCGTTCAGGACGTGCATGTCCATTGCCCGATGGAAGGCGGCCGGAGGCGCTGCAACGGAATTCTTGGAAGTAACTTCCATCAATCGGCCATCGATTGGAAATGTCCGCGGACTCATGCTTAAGCTGCGAGTCACTGCCACCACGGGCATCCGCTGGGCCGCCATGACCCAGAGCCAGCTCAACATGATCGTGCTGAAGGTGCCGGTGGGCTCCCATGAAGTGTCGATCGCTGCCCGGGTGAGCTTGCCGTACCACTTCGACGGCACCCGGTACACAGGCAACTGACCCCCTAGGCCCACGCCGTATTCGGCCGGCTCTGGCCGTCGGGCCGGGCCTGGGCCTGTGACCAGCCTGTTGGCGGGCTCTGGGTGTCCTGCATCGTCATTCGACATGCCGGAACTGTACGAGTCGCGCCGGCTGGCTTCGCTCATGAAAGCGGGTACTGGCACAACTTTCGTGAAGCGGTGCCGTGCGCGTCAGGCCAGGCCCCTGGCCAGCCGGTTTCCCTACATCTGCCGCCCCGAGGGACCACGCGCCGGGCGTCACCACAGAAGCTGAGCCAGAACCCGTTCCCGTCTACAGAGCCACCCGGCCGTCGAATAACCTCGAACCGCTCTACTTCGATGAACACCGGCTTCGCCGCGCGGTCGCCTTCCCATAGAGCCGGGTGTCCGTGGTCGTCACGGCCTGTTCGGTCCCCCCCACGAGCTGGGGTGGTCGCCGAAGACGAACTCGCCGCCGTGCTTGGGCGGTCGACCGCCCTTCGGGTCGTAGACCCGTGGCGGTGTCGGCCGACGCATCACGCGGTCGGAGCGGAGCCGGCCGAGGATCTCCACAGGCAGACTGGCCAGCAGGTGGGCGATGCGCGGGGCGTCGTATCCGGCGTCCAGTGCGCAACCCGTCGTAGCAGGCGGGAACGTCGGGGCGTCGCTCAGGCCGGTGCGGTTCGCCGGGCCGGCCAGGGGCCGCCGAGAGAAAGGCAAGGCAGTGGTGGGAGCGGTTCCCGCGCGGCTCCAGGTACCACAGCCGTCCAGCCCGTCGAGCTTCGCTTCGCCACCGGGTCCTTCGAGCATCGTGTTCAGCGGGTCTTGAAGGACTTGCGCAGGGCTGCCCGGTCCTGCCACGAGTCCGCCGCGGGGCCCTTGGTCATGTCGGCGAAGAAGCTGTCGTGACGGACGAAGAACGCGGCCCGCTCCTCGTCGGTCATGGCCGCGACGTCGGCCAGTCCTTCGAAGTACCCTTCCCGCGCGGCGCCGGGGGCGAAGAGCATGAGGAACTCGGCCGGTTCTCCGGAGATGTTGCCGAAGGAGTGCACGCCGCCGGGCGGGATGTAGAGGTAGTCGCCTTGGGAGGCGTCGAACCAGCGCTCGCCGTCGAAGATGTGGATCTCTCCGGATAGGACGTAAAACGACTCGGACATCGTCTTGTGGAAGTGCGGGCTGGTGCCGCCGACCTGGCCGGTGAGCCGGTTCTGGTAGAGCCCGTACAGGCCGTTGGTGCTGAGCCGGGTCGACAGGTAGTGGAACGTCGACCCGTTCGGCGCGGTGTAGTCCGGCGGCGTCCCGGCCGGGCGGAACGAGGCGACGCCGGCCTCGCCCTCGTCGCGGTCGTAGATGATCTCGGGGTAGTCGGAGGACAGGAATGACACGTCGGTCTCCTCTGGTCGGTCGTTGAATACGAAAAAGGGGACGAAAGGACGGCGGCGGTCAGTCTGCGTCGAGGAAGTCGCGAGTGAGACCGATCAGGCCGGTGGGGTCGGCGAACCAGTCCATGTGCCGCTGGCCCTCGACCTCGACGAGCCGGCTGCCGGCGATGGCAGTGTGCAGTTGCCGTGAGCCCTCGACGGGGATCATGGCGTCGTCGGCGAACCCGACCACCAAGGTGGGTGCGGTGACGGCGGGCAGCAGGGGGCGGAGGTCCACCCGGGCCCCGAGGTCGATCTGGCGGCCGATGCCGGGCGGCGGCCAGGTGTCGGCCAGGGAGTCCGCGAGGCCCTGGTGGCCGAAGCGGTTCAGGGTGGCCGGGCTGAAGCCGGTCAGCGCCGAGAAGCGCTTTAACAGCTCGCGGTCGGTGTCCAGGAGTTGGCGCCAGGTGCGGAAGTAGTACTGGTCGCGCGGGCCGGTGGAGTGGGCCCAGCCGGCGACCAGGACGAGCCGGCGCACCAGCTCGGGCCGGGTGGCCGCGACCGCGGCGGCGGCGACGGCCCCGAGCGAGAACCCGAGCAGGTCAACCGGTCCGTCCACCGCTGCCCGGGTGGCCGCGGCGACCTGGTCGGCGATGAGTTCGACGGTCAGGTCCGTGACGTCGTCGGTGGTCCGTCCGCTGCCACTGAAGTTGGGCCGCACCACGGTGCGGGTTGGGGTGAAGTGGCCCACCACGTTGCCGAAGACCTTGTCGGCGTCGCCACCGGTGCCGTGCACCAGGACCAGGCCGGGCCCTTGGCCGTCGACTTCGTAGTGGACTCTTGTCCCGCGGACCGGGACTAAGGGCATGAGGACTCCTTCATCAGCGAGCGCTGATTAGATGAGAGCTAAGATAATGACCACTCAGGCGAGCGTCAACTAAATGAGCGCTAAGGTAAATCTCCGGAGGTGGCCGATGACTGATGCGGTCGGAGCACTGCTTGAACAGTGGCGCCGCGAGTGCCCCAACATCGACTTCTCACCCATCGGCGTCGTCGGGCGCCTCATGCGGATCTCCCGCATGTGGGACAAGGAGATCAAGGACTTCCTGGGCGAACACGGCCTGGAGCCGGGCGAGTTCGACGTACTCTCGACCCTCCGGCGCTCCGGCGCCCCCTACGAGCTGACCGCCGGGGCGTTCCTCCGAACGTCCCTGGTCACCACCGGGGCGATCACGCTGCGGGTGGACCGGATGCAGGGGAAGGGCCTGGTCACCCGGGTCCGCGACGAGGGCGACCGCCGGATGGTGAAGATCCGCCTCACCGACCACGGCCTGGAGACCATCGACCGGACCCTGCCCCTGCACCTGGCCAACGAGGACCGTCTGCTCCAGGCCCTCGGCGGTGACGACCGCGAGCACCTCGCCGGCCTGCTGACCGGCCTGCTGGAGTCCTACGGTGACACCCCGCCATCGGCACGAGGCGGCAAGTAGCCTTCCAGCGGCGCCTTCTACACCCCCGCCCAGCGGCGCAGGATGGCGGTGGCTGCTGCGGCGTCAGCGGCGGGCAGCTGGGCGATCCGGGTCGAGTGCGTGCCGCCCGGCACCTGGTAGAGGTACGAGTCCCGGGAGCCGTCGCCCAGGCGGAAGGGTTCGGCGACGGAGGGGTCGGCGGCGCCGTTGACGAACATGAGGTGCTCGCCGTGAGTGCGGACCCAGTGGTCGACGTCGCGCATCGCCTGCGGCCGGTAGTGCAGCGGGATGTCGCGGGGGACGAAGGTGCGCGGCTCGGTGGCGCCGGGGTAGCGGATCAGGTCGGTCAGGTGGTCCGTGTCGACGGGGAAGTAGCCGAGCTGGGTGCCCAGTTGATAGAAGTACGGGATGAACTGGTCGGCCACCGAGTCGGCGTAGACCGGCAGTTGGGCGACTTCGGAGAGCCAGTTGTAGAGGGCGTCGTCGGAGGCGTCCGGAGCAGGCACCGCCGCGCAGGCGGCCTGGCCGCGGCCCTGCCAGAACATGAACGGCGCGCGCAGGACGGCGATCTCGAAGCCCTTGTCGGCGCTGCCGACGAGCCGGAAGCCGTCGCCGCGCGAGTCCGCCCAGGCCTGGTAGCGGGCGACCAGGGTGGTGCGGCGCTCCAGCAGGGCGCGCTGCGCGGCGGTCAGGGCGGTGCGGCATTCTGGGGTGCCGACCGTGCGCAGGAAGTCGAGGTAGGCGGAGTCGTCGCGGTCGTCGACGTTGTTCGGCGCCGAGTAGGCGATGGAGCCGACCACGTCCTGCGGGTAGAACCGGCGGTGGTAGACGGTGGTCATGCCGCCCTTGCTGCCGCCGGTGGAGATCCACGGTGCCCGGTAGACGGCCTTCAGGGCCTCGATCACGTGGTGGTGGTCGGCGGCGGCCTGCCAGATGTCGAGGTCGTTCCAGTCGGCGGGCTCAGGGTGGGAGGTGCCGAAGAAGCGCTGCTCGGTGCTCACCTGGTTGCCGTCCACCAGTTCGGCGGGTTCCGAACGGTACTGGGCGGTAGAGACGGTGTAGCCGCTGGTGTACAGCACGGTCGGGCGGTCGACGCCGCGGTGCAGGAGGGTGAGCCGCTGCTCGAAGCCGCCCCGCTCGGGGTGGCGGTGGTCGGCGGGCTGGTGCAGTGTCAGCACGAAGAAGCGGAACCCGGGCGCGGCTGGCTTCTCCTCCACGATCCGCAGGCCCGGCGCCGCCTCGATCGCCGCCCGGATGTCGGCCGGCACGGCCTGCGCCGCCTGCGCGGGTACCGCGGCGTTGCCGGCCAGCATCACCGCCCCCGTCGCCGTCATGGCCAGCAACCGTGCGAGTCGCGTGCGCAGCATGGGTCTTCCTCCCCGGTCGTCGTTGACCCAAGTCAACCGCGGCCCGAACCTGCGCGGATCCCGCCGCAGAGGGAGCGCGTCTCCCCCTCGGGAGGGAGAAGCGCGCCCTCCCCCGGCGGCCGTTCACACCGCCCGACTCCCGATGACCGCCATCCGGCGCTCACGGCGCAGCCTTCGTCCGACGACTGCCGTCGCCGGGGGCGGTGACCGCGAGTGCCACGGCCGCGACCGCAGCGAGGGCCGCCCATGCGGGGACAAAGCTGTGGGTGATTGCCGTGGAGCAGACCGCGGGCGGGCGGGACGAGGATGACGGGCCAGTTGGGTGACGGCCATGATCAGGCCGAGGGCGAAGCCGCTCCGTCCCGGCGGGGCGGATTCCGCAGATGGGCGTTCGGGATGCTCGTGTTGGTCGCGGGTGGATGACTTCGGCGAAGACCGTCGGTCACCGGGAGACTGCGGTTCGTCAGTATCAGCAGAGCCCTCACCAGGCCGGTCCCCCGCCTCGGGTCGGTGCAGGGCGGCGTAGACAAGGCTGTCAGGCCCCTCGACGGTGTCGTTGGAGCGGCACGGGGCCCAGCGCAGCAGAACAGGGGCACGGCTCCGACCGACAGGTCACGGCTACCGACTGCGCCAGCGACCAGACCACTACAGCCGCGCGTTTCCCGTTGCCCCGTCCGCGCGGAAGGCGACGCCGTAGTCTCTGGCGAACCGGTGGGCCTGGGCGCCGGAGCCGCCCACCGAGCGCAGGTAGAAGGCGTAAGCCACCGACGCGATCTGCTCCCCGTTCAGGTACAAGACCCACAGGTTGCCGAGCTGGCGCGCGGTGCGCACCTTCTCCTCCAGGCCGTCGGCCGGCGGTACACACAGTCGGGCACCGAGGTGCACGTACAGGCGCAGCGCGTCCATCTCCGAGCGGCGCAGCTCCACCAGCCGCTCACCGTCAGCCGACCCGGCGGGCCGGCTGACGGTGAGCGGGACTGGCCTCGGTGTACACCGGCGCATCGCGGCCCTGCGCCGCAAGGCGGGCCGCCCACACAACGGTCCCGCCCTCAAACACGGACAACTCCACGCACATCTCCCGGCCGGCCAGCTCCACCAGGCCCTGCCCCGCGGCACTTTCCCGCTCACGCAGGTCACAGTCGCTGTTCGGCCTCCTCAAACTCGCCTGCTGCCTGATCACCCGCCGCCAACTCAGTTCATTGTGTTAGCCGCCCGCCGGGTGGCCATATAGCTGAACACGACAAAGGTAATTAGACCTACCGTCGCCGCGAACCCCATCCCCTCTGTTTCCCACCAACGTTCGAATTCCGCCCGGCGTGGGCCCGGTTCCCTTGATCCACCTATCTGGTGCCTCCGGGCCTGTACCGGAACGCGGATCCGGCTATGATTCGTCACGCTGCGTCGAAGTCCGACCGGGGCCGTACCTCCACAATGAAGTCCGGCTCCTCGGTGCTGTCCTCCTCGTCGTGCCAGAGGAAGACACGCACGTGCATCGCGTGGTGGAGGCCGATGCTCTCCCACTCGGTCATCAGGTCGCCGACGACCCGGCCGATGGCCAACTTGGCTCCCTCGGCCGAGTCGGGCGCGGTGATCACTCCATGCCAACGCTCGGCGTCGCCGTACGGGCGCCATCCTTCGGAGCCGTGCGGCTCGAACACTCGGTACACCCAGTCCGTCTCGGTGCCCATACACCGATCCTGTCACCACCCCGTACCCTGCGCAGCAGCCGATCCATGATCTTGGATAGCAGCTCCACGCGCGATCCTTCCGTTCCGTTCGCTCGCCGCTCACCCAAGCCGAGCGGCTGGATCGGCGCTGACGCCATACCCGGCTGACCAGCGGTAACACACGCCGCAGGGCCAATCGGCACCCGCCTGGAGATTTACCCTTTCTGGTACAGCAGTGCTCGGCGGTGCACCACGTCATCCGAGCTGGTGCACGGGCCAGCCCGTTGCGCGTCATGGCTCGCCGTGAAGGCGGTCACCCGGAGTTGGGGTGAGCGCCTTCACGGCAGCGTGTCTCATCCAGCCCGGGCCGCCATGGCAGGTCGGCCCGGGGCTGCCAGACGTAGCGGACGTCTGGCTCTCGCTCATCGTTGCGCCGCCCGTCCGTTCGCTCGATCTCGACGAAGCCGTGCCGTTCGTAGAACCGCTGCGCCGCTTTGTTCACCTGGAACGTCCACAGCGCCAGCCCGTCTGGCCGGCGCTGCTTGGCCAGGGACATGAACCGATCGCCCAGTCCTCGCCCGCGCCAGGCTGGATCGAGGTAGAGCTGCTTCAGCTCCGCGCCGTTGAGCACCATGACTCCCACCACGCTGTTCTCGGTGACCGCCACCCAGGTCTCGTACTGCGGCACCAGCACGCGTAAGAACCAGTCCCGCACCTCGGCTTCGTCGTGCGCGCAACGCACCGACGGCAGCGCGGCGGCGAAGGAACGCAGCCACACGTCGGCCGCGGGGAGCGCGTCGGCGGTGCCCGCACGACGGAGAACGACGGCGTCACTGTTCACGGCGCAAGACCTCCAGAGCATCCAGGGTTGACGGCTCTTACCGGTCCCACCGTTGTGGGGCCGGATCTATTTCCCGGGTCGTCCGAGCTGATGGACGGTCCAGCCCGCCGCGCGCCAGGGCTCGGGGTCGAGGGTGGTGCGGCAGTCGACGAGCAGCGGGTTGGCGGGACGGTTTGCGAGGGCCTGTGGGTTGGCCTGCCGGTACTCCGCCCATTCGGTGGCCAGGACGGTGAGGTCGGCGTCGTCGAGGGAGGCGGGCAGGTCGTCGGTGTAGTCGAACTCGGGGTTACGGATCATGGCCGTGGCCACGGCCTGCGAGTCGTGGACGGTGACGGTGGCGCCGGCCTGCTGGAGAGCGTGGGCGAGGGCGAGCGCCGGGGATTCGCGGACGTCGTTGGTGCCGGGCTTGAACGCCGCGCCCCACACGGTGACCCGGGCGCCCTTGATCGGCCGGTCGCCCAGGGCGCGGGTGATGAGGTCCAGGGCAACGTCGGTGCGTGACTCGTTGATCTTCTCGGCGGCGCGCAGGAGGGCTGCTGCCTGGTCGGCGCCGAGCTGCCGGGCGGAGGCGGTGAAGGCGCGGACGTCCTTGGGGAGGCAGCCGCCGCCGTAGCCGATGCCGGGCCTCATACCGCCGCTGCCGATGCGGGGGTCGATGCCGAGGATCTCCACGATCTGGGAGACGTCGCCGCCTGCGGCCTCACACATGTCGGCGACGGCGTTGATGTAGCTGATCTTCAAACCGAGGATCGTCGACGTCTTCGTCATCCGCAGCGGCGCTTCCCCCGGGTGGTAGACACTCTGGTCGGCGACGCATTGCGGCTGCTGGGGCACCTGCTTGACCAGCACCTCAGCGAAAGGCCGCGAACGCGGGCGGCTTGCCGGCCCTGGTCACCGGGCAGGACATAGAGACCGTCGACGGCTCGGACGGCCGCTGGCGCATCACCCGCGGAACCGCCCGGACCGGATCGTCTCCACCGTCGACCCCGACGCCCGGCACGTGGATGGTCAGTCCGGCCGCTGGGTGGCGGGAGAGGCGTCCTTGCCTATTTTACTCCCGGGGCGCCCTCCCGTCTTGCCGGCCTCGGCCCGTCAGGCGGGCGCTTCCGTGGTGAACCGGATCAGATCCGGCCGGTCGGTGTCCCGCCGGTATAGCTGCTGACCGAGCGCCTGCCACAGGGTGCGCTCCGCTTCCAGCGTCTCAGGCAGGGCGAGACCCATCGCGGCCAGCAGAGCGCGGCGGTGGATGTCGAAGGCGGAACGGACCAACTCGCTGTAACTCAGCGCCGCAGATACTGCCGCACGGTAGGCGAGGGGGCTGAGCAGCGTGGTGCAGGCGAGCACCGGCAGCCACACCGCCACCGGAAGATCTAGGACCGCCGCCAGCACCGCGGTGACCGGTACAAAGGCCGCGGACAGCGAGGAGATCACGAGGAACTGCTCCAAGGACGCGCGGGCGGCGCCGAGCGCGCCGCGTAGGGCGTCCGGAAGCAGGGGGTACAGGCGTGGCCAGAAGAACACCGCGTCGATCCCGTAGCGGCGGCTGTCGGACGCGTAGAACTCCGCGGCGCGCAACGCGTTTCCCAGGCGGGTCGGCAGCAAGTCCTGCGGCTCGGGCGGAAAGCAGCGGTAGCGCCGACTGAACTCACGCGGATCGGTCAGCCGCAGCCGCCGCCACCGCTTGAGCTGCCGGGACACCCCGAGCTGGCCGAGCCGGACGGCCGGGCCGCGCAGCAGCCAGAACCCCTCGTAGCCGCGGACGAGGGTCGGCAGTACCGCCTTGGCCAGAAGCACGAAGACGAGCAGCCCGGTGAGCGCGCCACCGCTGGCCAGTGCCTGACGCGCGCCGCCGAGCGCGCTCCACCAGGCTGAGACCTGGGGCCAGCCAAGATGGGTGGCGACGAGCGAGCCGACGCCCGCCCAGAACGCGAGCGCTGGGAGGAGCAGCGTGCCGACGAGCCGCTGCCCGAGCCATCCGGTGCTCTTGTCAAGCAAGCTGCCGAACACCGGCGTCACCACACGAAGGGGTGAGCGGCCAGGGGCACGGGATTGGGGCAGACGGGCGGTTGCCGCGGCCGCTCGGGGAACCTCAGCACACCGGTGCACGCAGTGTCCCCTTGCACGTAACGGCAGGTGCGGGTCAGTAGCGGAATCGTGATCTCTCCGGGCAGTTCGGCCTCCCAGTGAGTGCGCGGCGATCCCGCGGCCACCGTGGCCATGAGGTCGGGGCCCGCCCAGACACCAACCGCCCGTTCCCGCTCCACCGCGATCACCACGGATCCCGGTTCGAATTCGTCGAAGAGCCAGGATGCGAGCAGGTCGGTGATCCGGGTACTGGTGGCAGCGATGACGACAGGAGGCAGCCGCGGGACGACGGCCGCGAGGGCGGAGCCAGCAGGTTCGTCAGCGAGGGAGCGCGGATGGACCGCCGAGAGAGGGGCCCGGTCATCGTCGAGGACGACCAGCCACCTCTGCCCGCCGCGCCTGAGGCCCTCACCGACGGTCGTCGTCCCCGGGAGGCTGACCGCCTCCGCGAGCGGGCGGTCTCCCAGTGTGCCGTACTCCAGGCTGGTCACGACATCGTAAATACCAGTGCCTCCTGGGCGTCGTCCACCGCACCTGCCCCACGGCACCCGATCGGAGGTCGAAGACTGGTTGGGCCGTGAAGGCTGCGGGACCATGGGTATACCAGGCGCGGTGGTATGTCCCGTGGAGCACGGGTGAGCAGGCATGGACAGCGACGCCAACGACAGCTTTGAGACGGTCTTCATTCCGGACGAGGTCGTGCAGGCCGTGCTGGAACTGGCCAACAGCTTCTCCTGGGAGGAGAAGCGGCAGGCCATCGAGGACCATCACACTGAGTTGCTGGGCGATTACGCTGATCTGATGCTGGTGGTGCTGCTCGATCAGTACGACGAGGAACCCGACTTCCACGACTCGCTCACCGAGGACCGGGCGCTGCTTGCCGACTGCCGCCGGTACGGCGTCGCCGGGGCCTTCGCCCGGCGCGCCCAGCCCAATCGCGGCCGCGACCTGACCGCGGACGTTGTACACCGGCTGGCCACGACGACCGGTGACGAGGAGGTGCTCCGGTACCTCAACACACATCTGGCGGTCCGTCGACTGGTGCTGGAGGCGGTCCAATCGCTGGTAGCGGCGTCGAGCCCGGTGGCCAAACGGCGCGTTCTCGAACGCGACAAGGACCTGCTGCTGACCGCAGCCGCCGAACTATCGCTGCGCCTGGTAGACGCCCCGGACTATCAGGCCCATGCCGAACTGGTCGCGGTCGCGCGCGTCCACGGTATCGACGTCGCCATGGTGTCGGCCTACGGAGAGTTGGAGGTGGAGACCCCGCCGGACGGACGGGCCCCGGAAGTGGAAGAGATCCTGCACGAACTGGCCTACGCAGAGAGATACATGCCGACCGAGCGACGGCTGGGACTGTGCCGCCGCGGCCTCGAACTCGTCCCGCGCAGCGACCCCTTGTGGGCGTTCTTCCAGCGCTCAATCGCCGAGTGCCTGATGCTCGACCGCACCGCCGACCGGCCAGCCAGGCTGGAGGAGGCCATCGGGCTCTTCCACGCCGCCCTCGATGCGACTCAGGCCGCTGGGCTCCGGGCAGCCACCGCACAGACGCGTGCCCAGTTGTCGCACGCCTATCAGGAACGGGTACGCGGTGATCTCGACGCCAATCGGGACGAGGCGGTGCGCCAGGCGGAACTGGCGGTCGCGGAGCTGCCGGAAGAGGCTTCCGATCTCTTGGTCTTCGTGCACGCCACCGCCGCACAAGCCCTACACACACGGCAGTCCGGGAGCGAGGATCTGATCGAGGCACACGCCCATGCCCGCCGAGCGCTGGAACTGGTCGATCCGGAAGCCCTGCCGACGTATTACTCCGCTATCCAACAAACCCTGGGCATGATCGCGAGGAGCGGAGGCCCCGATGAGCACGGAGACGGCGGTGTCGCGCATCTGCGCAACGCGGCCGGCGCGCTCGACCCCGACGAGGAACCCCACAACTGGATACCGGTCATGATGGAACTGGCCTGGGCGCTGCTCAACCGAGGTGCCACACTCGCGGCTGACGACGCCGAAGAGGCACTCACAGTGCTGCACGAGGCCCTCGGTCGTACAGACGCGACCGGCCATGCCGAAGAGTGGGCGCGCGTGCACGATTACCTCGCCGAAGTCTATGTGCGTCGTATCCACGGCAATCCGTCGGACAATCTCGAGCACGTCATCGACCACGCCGAACAGGCCCTGACCGTGTTCACCCGCGATGACTTCCCCGACCAGTGGGCGACCGCCAAGGAACGCCTCGGCACCGCCCTGCGACGGCGGATCGCGGGCAACCCGATCGTCAACGCCCGTCAAGCCATTGATCACTTCACCGAGCTGGCCGACTACTACGCCGCCGAAGGCGCGCGCGGGGCCTGGGCCTCGATGCAGGAGAAACTCGGCTACACCCACGCCAAGCACCCTTATGAGGCGGGCGCGGACCACCTTGCTCTGGCCGACGAGCATCTCACGCGTGCGCTGCAGGTCTACAAGGAGCTCGGCCAGGCTGCTTCGGTGGCTCAGGTGCGGACCAACCTCCTCGGGATCGGCTGGCGTCGCGTGCGGCAGGGCGAACAGTCCGAGGCTTTCGTGCAAGAGGTCTTCGCGCACGGTCAGCACGCCCTCGCCTGGTCCACCGAGCACAACGACCCAGACATGCGGGCTGCCGCCCACGCGGGGCTAGGTACCCTACATTGGTCTCTCGCGGGCGACTCGGCCGACGATCCGCATGTCGCCGCCGCCCGCGCCCACTACGAGCAGGCGGTCGCGAAGGAGACGGAGGCCACCCGCTTCGACCTGCTCGAGACTCGGCTGCTGTTGGGCGTGGTCATCGCTACCCAGGGCGACGTGGAGGGCGCACTCGCCACCATCCACGCCCTCATCGCCGACGCCGAGGCCTACCTGGCGCAGACGGTGACCGACGCCGGCCGGGGTGCCGTACTCGAACACCTCGGCCGCGCCTACGACCACGCCGCGATCCTGGAACTCCGGCGCGGCCGGATCGCCGAAGCCCTCCGCCTGGTCGACCGCGGGCGCGCCCGCTTGCTGCTGGACGCGCTCGACGTGGATCCGGACTCCGCCAACCTGCCCGAGCAGGAGCGTTCACTCATTCGGCGCGCTGAAGAGCGGGTGCGTCGCCTGCGGGCCGAGCTGAACTCGATTCCCGGCCCAGAGCGTGAGAGTGACGCTGCGCTGGGACGCCAACTGGCCGTCGCCCAGGCAGAGCTGTCCAAGGCCGTGACCGTGTCGTCGGCCGAGGCCTCGGCGGCGGAGCCCTGGCAGCTCGTGCCGCCGGGCGGCGTCCTCGTCACACCGCTCATCACCTCCTCAGGTTCCGCGCTCTTCGTACTTCCCCACGGAGCAAAGGAGTTGACGCGGGAGCACGTCATAATGCTCGGCCCTGGCACCCATCGCGAGCTCCTGGGGATGATCCGGCGGTGGATGGCGGCCGAGCTTAACCAGGACCTGGCGCGAGCGTCGCTGTCCGAGTGGACTGCGGCAATCGACGAGGTGACGGACTGGCTGTGGACGGCCGTCGCCGCGCCGCTGCGCCGACGACTGCGTGAGCTCCAAGTGCCTGACGGCACGCGGCTGTGGATCACCGCGTCCGAGCTGTCGAACCAACTGCCGCTGCACGCTGCCCGGCGTGCCGAGGACGGACGGCACCGGATGTTCCTCGATGACTACGTGGTCACGTACACCCCCAGCATCCAGTTGCTCCACCAGGCCCATAGGCGTCTCGGGCAGCGCGCCCACGACACCCCTACCGCGCTGTTCCTGGCCGATTCCCTCGGCGACCTGCCGTACGCCGCTGAGGAAGTTGCCACGATCAGGGAGCTCTTTCCCGCCGACCGGCGTCTCGTACTGGCGGGGCCGGAGATCAGCCGTGAGGCGGTGTTCGCGACGGCTCCCGGTCGCCAGTACGTCCATATGGCCTGTCATGCCTTCCTGAACTGGGTCCAGCCGAACTACTCCGCCATTCCGCTCGCCGACGGCGAATTCCTGGTCGCGGGGGAGCTGGCCGGGCTCGACCTGTCCGAGACCCGGCTGGTCACCCTGTCGGCCTGCCAATCCGGCATGTCCTTCAATGAGCAGGCGGCGGGCGAGTACAGCGGTCTCGCGGCGTCGCTCCTACGCGCGGGCGCACCTACGGTCGTCGCAACGCTCTGGACCGTCGACGATCACGCAAGCAGTCTGCTGATGTCCCGGTTCTACGAGGAACTCACGGGCGGCACCGGGCACGAACCGGCCGAGGCCCTGCGGCGCGCCCAGCTGTGGCTGCGCGACGCCACGCTCACCGAACTCACGGCGTACCAGTCCAACCGCCCCGGCGCGGCAGCCGCCGCGCGGCGCTGGCGGCTCCTCGGTTACGGCCCGGAGGACCGGCCCTGCGCGAGCCCGCATTTCTGGGCGGCGTACACAGTGGTAGGCGCGTAGACGGGCCGAGTCTGCTGCAGGTTTGGGTGAACAGGTTGCCGTACTTCGTTAGCTCGGTACCCCGAAAGGATGAAATTGCTCAAATCTTTCTGAGACAGATCACTGAGCGGTCCAGTCGGTGTTCATGCCTCGTCACCGTGTTCCCAGGTGAGACAGCACAAGCTCTGAGACAGTCCAACTGTTCCTAACGCCCGCGGGCTGCCCAAGGGAGCGCCGAGCCCGCTGCGCGCCTTCGCCGCGAAGGCGCCGACCAGGGCCGACGTGGTCCGTTGCTTCGCGCAGGCGCTCGCCGACCGGCACGGTGTGACCGTGTGGGCCTGGTGCTCGCCGTACACCGGCGGCTGGGAACTGGACTGGGAGCGCCGCGGCGGCGCTCCGACGAAGGAGACCGTCACCGCCGCGCTGGCCGCCGGGTCGGTGGCCAGCGCGTACGCCGAAGAGATCACCCTGTGCCCGACCTGGGGCCGGATCACCCGTCAGGCCCGCGCCCTTGCTGAAGCCGGGCGCGGCCGTCGTCCTGGACACCGAGACCACGGACCTCTACGGGCGCACCGTGGAGGTGGCGGTCGTTGACGCCGCCAGCGGCAAGAAGCTGATGGACACCCTGGTACAGCCCGAGGCACCGATCACCCCCGGGGCGTACTGGGTGCACGGCATCAGCGACGAGGACCTCGTCACCGCAGGCGCCCGCACCTTCGACAAGATCCTGCCGAGGCTGCGCAAGGTGACCCGCAACCGGGTGATCTGCGCCTACAACGAGGAGTTCGACCGCACAGTGGTCACCAACGACGCCCGGCGCGTCGGCAAGCGGCCGATGCACCTGGCCGACCCCCACAACTGGTTCTGCCTGATGACCTCGTACGCGGCGTGGCTCGGCTCCGGCCGGTGGCTCCGCCTCGGCGGCGGTCACCGGGCGCTGGGCGATGCGCAGGCCGCCAGGGACGTACTGGTGGAGATGGCGGAGGGCCGGGGCACCACCTTCACCCCCAGGACGCCGGCGCACTGCGACCCGGTGCACGGGCCGGCCAACGGGACGGCCAGGGCTGCCGTGCCGGGCCAGCTCTCCGGGGAGCCCACACCCGCGTAAGGCCGATCCCGAACCGACACCACAACGCCGTTGCACCACCGGCCTCCGCCACGGGAACCTGAACGGGCGCGAGGCGCTGCGCACCACCTGGAGCTGAGGCAGGGGCGGAGTCCACGGACCCGCCACGTACACCGGCCTCCGGTGCCGCCGAGGGGTTCGATTCCCCTGCAGGCGCCTCGCGCGCACCTTCTCCCTGGCTCGCGCAGGAAATCCCTGCCCCGCCCGGCCGCATGGCGTACGCTGGGCCTACCGACGCGGGGTGGAGCAGCTCGGTAGCTCGCTGGGCTCATAACCCAGAGGTCGCATGGTTCAAATCCTGCCCCCGCTACCAACGCACCGGCCCCCTCGACGTCAACGTCGCGGGGGCCGGAAGCATTTTGGAGGCGCCGGGCCTACGAGGTGGACGAGGCTGTAGCGGCCGGCCGGGCTGCGATGCGCATCCGGTTGCCGTCGTACTCCACGACCTCACCCGGCAGGATGAGCAGCCCGGTCTCCCCGTCTTGCCACGCCGCGCCGATCCGGCGGACCTGGACTGCCGGACCCCGCGCGCCGGCCATGAACACCGTCGGGTCGACCTCCCACCCGTGTCCGCCGAGCCACTGCTCCAGGGCTGCGGAGTCGGTGCTGCTCGCATCGCGCGGCCACTCGTATGTACTCGTCACGACGTACCCCCTGTCCGTGAACGGATTACCGGGGCGATCCTGCCATCGGGCACTGACACTCGCTGCGGGTTTTCTACGCGGTCCTGCCGCAGCCTTTCGAACGGCAGGCAAGGGGCACGGCAGCGCTGCGGATTCTGAGGCGTCTCCGCGCGGCGACGCCTTGGAATCATCGGGCAAGTGCTTTTCCGGTAGCGGTGATCTGCGTCGTGGATCTACTCGCCGTGCTCCTTCGTCCAGGTCCGGAGCGGCTCCAGCTCCCCGCCGGCCTCGGCCATCAGCACGATGGTGATCCCGTCCCGGCTGCCGTGGGTCCCCAGCCAGCTGCGGAACTTGTTCAGCGCCACGGCTGCGTCAGTCCAGGTGCCCTCCACGGCCGGGCCGCCTTCCCGGAACGTCATCGTGACGTGGAAGCGCTCCGCGGCGCCGTCTTCCTGGCCGCAGGGACGACTCACCGCTGCGCCTCGGCGTTCTGCTTCTTCGCCACCTTGTGCCAGGGGTTCTCGGCCCTGCTCTGCGCGCGGTCGAGGTACTCCTTCTTCACCGTGGCCGAGCCTTCTTTCCACCTGCCCTGCTTGGTCGGGTCACCGCCGGCATCCGCGATCTCCTGGGCGCCGCCGCGGCGTAGCCCGTGCGCCGTGATGTCCTGCCAGTTGGGCAGGTCCGCGGCGAACGCCCGGCCGCGGATCCAGTCATTGACCGCGTCACCGGTGACGAAGTCGCCGCTCACGGTTGCCCTGGCCCGGGACTGCAGGGTGCCCGCCACGGTGAGGGCGCGAAGCACCGGTCCGTGGTCGACGCCGAGCCGGTGTAGGCAGTTCAACCAGTCCCGGGTGGCCTCCACCGGGTCGTACCGCGGGTTGTCGGCCTCGGCCGGCACCCAGGTCTCCTCGCCCTGGGCGTCCTGGTCCGTCTTGGAGTAGGCCACCCACTCGGCCACGCCGCCGTCCTCGACGAGCAGGTCCTCCACCGTCAGCTGGGCCAGCTCGCTGCGGCGGTTGAGGGCCTTGCGCCCGACGAGGAGGACGAACCGGTCCCGCAGCCCGATCGGGTGGCGCAGGTCGCAGGTGTCGACCATCGCACGGGCCATGGCGGCCGTGATCGCCGGGGCCTTCTTGACGCGGTTGCGCTTGCTCCAGCTCTTCCGGTACTCGCGCAGCATCGCCCGGGCCAGGCTGGTGCCCGGCTTCTTGTCGTCCGGCATCCACGTCCGTACCGCCGACAGGTAGGTGCTGATGGTGTTGGGCCGCATCTCCCGTGCGATCAGGTGCGCGCAGTACTCCACGTACGTTGCCGTGGTGCAGGGCCGGGCCACCCGGCCCATGGAGTCGCACCACTCCGCGAACAGGCGCCGCTGGTTCTTGTAGTTGCGGTCGGTGTTGTGCGGCGCCGCTCCTCCTCCAGCCGGCGGGCGGTCTCCGGCGACACCTCGTAGTCGCGCCGGGTGTACCGGGGGCCGTCCTCCATGGTCGGCATGGCCTGGCCCGGGTAGAGGATCGTGTGCTGGTCCACCAGCGGCTTGGCGGGCGGGACGGTGGCCGGCAGCAGCTCGTCGTCGACGAGTTCGCCTTCGACGACCTCGACCTCATCGAGGTCGACGGCCTCGGCGGCCGGGGCCGGGGGCGCGGCGACGACGCGGCCCGCGGGCAGGGCGGGGACGACGGACATGGGCGGTGCAGCCTTTCGGGAGCGGGCGGCGCCGAGAGGGGCGCTGTACTGCTAGTTGATCACTATTTGCCGTGGTTAGCGGTGTGTTGGGCGGCACACCGCGCCCGTCAGTGTGGCGCGGGCACAGTCAGCCCTCTTCGGGCCGGGCCTCGGTGGCCGGGTTGGCGATGGAGGGCTCGTGCTGGGCGAGGACGGCGGCGATGGACTCGAGTACCCGCCGGGCGAGGTGGTGCAGTTCGCCGTCGTGCCCGGCGACGTTGTCCACGGCCTCGACCTCACGGACGTCGAGCGCCATGCGCAGGGTCTCCGCGGTGATCGCGAGGCGGCCGAGGGCCTGGTCCTCGTCGTAGCCGGGCGGTGTCGGATCGGCGGGAAGCTCTTCGAGGAACCGCTGGAGTTCGGCCTCCGGGACTGCGGAGGCCGGGCGGTTGCCGACCAGGCTCTCCCGGAGCGCCGCCCCGATGGGGAGCGCCGACACCCGTACGCGGTCCGGATCGGCACGACGGACGGCGAGGAAGCGGGAGAAGACGGCGGGGTCATAGGTCATCGGCAGTCCTTGGTCGGCCGCCGCGAGCGCTGCGGCCGTGATCCTGGGCGCGTGGCGGCAGGTGGGTGTCTGGCGTACAGGATGGCGGTGTGGCGCTGAGTACGCCGCATCTCTGCTGGCAGGCAGCAAGACGGATCGGTCACGGTTGGCAGGAGCGGAAGGGGGAGCACACATGATCCTCATCCGGGATCTGCATACCTCCGCAGTGTGCGCACTGCATCAAGTCGTCGAAGGCTGTGGAGCAGCCGAAGCAGAGGTACTGGAGCTTGTCCTGGGCCGCAGCAGTGCATGCGCAATCGACCAGCAGGGTGTGCTGGCACCGCGGGCAGCGGTGCACTTTCCCCTGCGGGCCGCCGTTCAGCCTGTAATTCCAGCACCATTCGATGTAGTCAGCGGCGGCTTCTTCGGCGGTCCAGGCCGCGCCGCAGAACAGGCAACCGGCGTCCGCGGTGAGAACGCCGGCGGTGGCCTCCCGCCCTTGGACGTTCGCGGAATCTGACACGACCAGTGCCCACTGGGTGCACGCCGGGCATTCAATGGTCGAGGCGCGTGCCGGCCCCAGCTGAGGGACCAGGGCTCGCATCCGCTCCCGCGCGTACCCCTCGATGTGGCGGAGGCCGCGACGGACGACTTCCATCTCCTGCCGAGCGGTGCTCAACTCTGGTTCATCAAGCCTGGGCAGCAGATGTGTCTCGACGAACTGCACGAGGAAGTGCAGCACTTGCACGGTGGTGCTGGTGACGGTGTGCGCGTTGGCGCGCACACCGATCAGCCCGTAGTGCTGGAGGGCGTTGCGGCTGCGTGCGAGTTCGGTCAGGGCGGTCTTCTCTCGCGCGGTGAATTCGATGCCCACGATGTTGGTCAGTCGCTGGCGGGTCTCGTCCGGGCTGCAGCTGGTGAGGGAGCCGTCCTCCAACGCCTTGCGGGTGGCCTGGCCGGGGTGGGTGAAGACCAGGCTCCAGTGCTCGATCTGCAGGCGCGCCTTCAGGAGTACCTCGGCACCGGCGGCCAGGTGAAGCACCGCGTACTTCAGGCTCCGAGCGCTGGCGGACTCACCCTGTCTCGCCAGCAGTTCCACGACGCTCACGAGGTAGTCCAAGCCGTTGGCCACGGGCGGAAAGTGGGGGTCGCCTGCGAGCTCGGCGGGCCGGATCGGGTAGGCCTCTGGCCACTGGAGCTGGAAGAGACCACCGATGGAAATGCCGTTTGACGTCGTGCTGTCGCTCACGCTTCATCCTCCCCGGCCGGGTTGGGAACCGCGAACAGCCGGCTGGGTGGTGACTCGTCGTCTCCGTAGGCCAGGGCGAGCTGGTGGATGGCTGCGGTGAGGCCGGGCAGCAGGGTCCGCGCGCCGCTCTCGTTGGGCAGGGTGAAGCCCTCGAGGTTGAAGTTCAGCGCCCACGTCTGCAGGAAGCTGTCGTCGCGCCGGGCCTGGGCGGAGGCCGCCTTGTACAGGTCGAGGATCCTCAGCACGGCCTTGTGCAGCTCGGGCGCGTCGTCGGCGGGGGTGTTGGCTATCGTCTCGCGCAGCCAGGCGGCGGTCTCGGCCGTCCGGTCCGGCAGGGGCTCCGTCACTGCATCTCCATTCGCCTCGAGGGCCGTGAGCGGCCACCAGTTCCCCGCGCAGAATCGCTCCAGGACAACCAGCCTCGTATAAGGGAATTTATACGGGGGTGATGGGGGAGCGCCGGTAGAGTGCGAGGCCTGACACTCCATCGGGCGACTGCCGTGATCTGGGACTGCCCGCCGGCCCCTCCTCGTACCAAGAGGTTTCCTTGAACACGCTCTTCGACGTGCAGCTCACGCAGGACCAGCGGAGCCTCCTCGACGCCATAGCCCACCCGTGGCTCGACCACGGCGAATGGCCGCTGTGGGCCAACGTCCAGCACTACTTCGACATGCGGGGCCAGGACGCCGACGCTATCTTTCACTCGCTGCCGCGCGTCGGCACCCAGACACCGTTTGGTGCCGGCTACGGCTTCACCCTCCCCATGCGCGCCCCCATCGACGGGAAGGACCAGGTGCGCCTGACGGTGGCCGCCTCCCTCGTCGTCCCCCAGGTCCGGATGGTGGCCGGGGAGCCCTTCGTGCAAGCCCTCCGCCACATGATCGACCTGTACACCAGCAGGCCGATGCACTTCAACGAGGTCCCCACCATCATCCTGCGCTCCGGCGAGCTGCAGACCGCGCTCCCCAACCTCAGGCCGTGGTTCGTCCAGGTACTGCCCGACATGCTCTCCAACGAGCCGGGCATCAACACCGGAGGCTCGCAAACGGGCGACGGGGCCTGGGAACGGGAGGTCACCCGCAGCGTGCTCCAGTTCCGTACGGTGCAGAGCGTGGAGGACTACGTCCAGAAGACCTGCGAGATCGTGCTGGCGGCGGCCGCCCAGTACGCCCCGGCCGTTCCGGTCGTCGAGGAGCCGGTGACCGCCGGGCCCGAACGGGCGCCGTACGTCAATCTCGCGCTCCTGAAGGATCTGGAGGAGACGGCCGCGAAGACCACCTGGAAGCTCCACAAGCTCCTCGACCTCTGCAGGGAGTTGAACGACAACTACGTTGCTGGCAACCCCTACGCCTGCGCCGCCTTGATCCGGGCTGTCCTGGACCACGTGCCACCGGTCTTCGGGCAGAAGGGGTACGCGTCGGTGGCGAGCCAGCACCCGTTCACCATGCAGAAGACCGACAAGGACCACGCCAAGAAGCTCCTGGACTTCAAGAGCGTCGCCGACGACGTGATGCACCGGCCGATCGGCCCCAGCGTCCCCGTCATCGGCATGGGTGACCTGCCCGAACCCGTGAGGCTGAACGCACTCCTTCAGGAGATGCTGACGATCCTGCGGGCGAGCGCGACCAGCCCTGCCAGTCCTTGACCGCAGCGCCCCCACTGGCCCTGACGCCGTGGCTGTTTGGCTACGGGGCAGTGCGCTGGACCCGGCTCTGCCCATGAGGTAGGGCCTTCTGAGTAGCGTTCATCGGCGCGTCCTCGCACCACCACGTCGTGTCGCCGATGGAAGGACGGCCGGCAGGAGCCGGTACAGCGCGACTGGCCACGCCACTAGGCCGTTTCCTTCAGATCATCGGATCGTTGGTCTGGTGTATCGTTGACTGACGCCCAGTGGGCCCGTATCGAGCCGTTGCTGCCGGACCGGACGCCGAAGCGGGGCGGACGGTGGCGCGATCACCGGCAGGTGATCGACGCCATTGCGTTCAAGTACCGC
>NZ_JBEYYR010000063.1:0-26758 GCF_040645635.1 Streptomyces sp. NPDC046727 | reverse complement strand
GGTGGGTCGTTGTTCGTGGAGCTGGGCCCCGGTGGAGCGCTGACCGGTGCGATAGCGGAGTCGGCGAGCGAGGACGCGGTGAGTGTCCCGGCCCTGCGCGACGAGCGTGGTGAGGTGCGGACGCTGCTGCTGGCCGTCGCCGAGCTGTTCGTACGCGGAGCAAAGGTGGACTGGGCGGCCATCCTGCCCGAGGGCGCCACCGCGACCCACCTGGACCTGCCGACGTACGCCTTCGACCACCAGCACTACTGGCTGCGGATGTCGGAGTCGGTCATCGACGCGGCGGCCTTGGGGCTGGCCGGTGCCGGGCATCCGATGCTGGGTGCGGTGGTCCAGTTGCCGCAGTCGGACGGGCTTGTCCTCACGTCCCGGCTGTCCCTGCGCACGCACCCCTGGCTGGCCGACCACGCCATGCAGGGCATGGTCCTGGTCCCCGGCACGGGGCTGGTGGAACTCGCCGTCCGGGCCGGTGACGAGGTCGGCTGCGGAGTGCTGGACGAGCTGGTCGTCGAAGCTCCGCTGGTCGTGCCGGAGCAGGGCGCCGTACGGGTGCAGATCACCGTCGGCGGGCCGGACGAGACCGGCGCGCGCGGCGTGGAGGTGTACGCGGCCCCCGACGACTCCGCCGTGGCGGGCGGGCCGGTGACCTGGACCCGGCACGCCACCGGCATCCTCGCACCGGCCGCCGGCGAGACCGATACCGGCTCCTTCGACTTCACTGCCTGGCCGCCGGCCGGAGCACAGCGGGCGGAGACGGACGACCTGTACGCCGAGCTGATCGCCCACGGCCACACCTACGGCCCGCTCTTCCAGGGGCTGCGCGGGCTGTGGCGGCGCGGGGACGAACTGTTCGCCGAGGCCGCGCTGGCCGAGGAGGACCAGGGCGAGGCCGACCGGTACGGCGTCCACCCGGCGCTGCTGGACGCCGTCCTGCACCCCGCCGTGCGGGAGGCCGCCGCCGGCGACGGCACCGAGGTGTGGCAGCCGCTGGAGTGGCACCGGGTCGTCCTGCACGCCACGGGCGCCACGGTGCTGCGCGCCCGGCTCGTACGGTCCACCTCGGGCGTCCTGTCGGTCGAGGCCGCCGACGAGACCGGTGGCCCGGTCCTGACGGCGGACGCCGTGACCCTGCGGCCGGTTCCTTCGGACAGCCTGACGACCACGGACACCACCCCGGGCGTGAGCGACGCGCTGTTCCAGGTGGAGTGGACCGAGCTGCCCGCGCCCCGGGCGGCCGGGACCGTGCCGGTGTGGGTCGCGCTGGCCGGGCCGAGCGGGGTGACGGACCTGGCGGACGGCGCGGAGCAGCCGGCCGCCGCCGTGCTCGACTGCGTCGGGGACGGCGTGGACGACACCGCGGCGCTCACGCTGACCAGCGGGGCACTGGCCGTCGTCCAGGCGTGGCTGGCCGAGCCCAGGCTCGAAGGAGCACGACTCGTCGTACGCACGCGGGGCGCCGTGCCCGCGGGCGGGGACACGACCGTGACCGATCCGGCGGCCGCGGCCGTGTGGGGTCTGGTCCGGGTCGCCCAGGCGGAGAACCCCGACCGGATCGTGCTGCTCGACACGGACGAGCCGCTGGACGACGAGACCTTCGGCCCCCTGCTCGCCGCCGCCCTCGTGACCGGCGAACCGCAGCTGGCCGCCCGCGGCACCACCCTGTCCGCACCGCGCCTCACCCGCCGCGAGCCCACCGGCACACCGGTGGCCTTCGACCCGCGGGGGTCGGTGCTGGTCACGGGCGGTACCGGAGCCCTGGGCGCCCTGGTGGCGCGCCACCTGGTGGAGCGGCACGGCGTACGGCACCTGATGCTGGTCAGCCGGCGGGGCTCGGCGGCCGAGGGTGCCGCGGAGCTGGCGGCCGAACTGTCCCGGCTGGGCGCGGAGTCGGTGTCCGTCACGGCGTGCGACGTGTCCGACCGGGCCGCGGTGGCGGAGCTGCTGCGCTCGGTGCCGGCGGAGCGCCCGCTGTCGGGTGTGGTGCACACGGCCGGTGTCCTGGACGACGGCGTGATCGGCGCGCTGACGCCCGAGCGGCTGGCCGGGGTGTTCGCGCCCAAGGTCGGCGCGGTCGCGCACCTGGACGAGCTGACCCGTGAACTGGCCCCGGAACTGGGTGCGTTCGTGGTCTTCTCGTCGGCCGCCGGAGTGTTCGGTTCGGCGGGGCAGGGCAACTACGCGGCGGCGAACGCCTATCTGGACGCCGTCGTACAGCGCCGCCGCTCCGCCGGGCTGCCGGGTGTGTCGCTGGCGTGGGGCCTGTGGGAGCAGGCCACCGGCATGACCGCCCACCTGGACGACGTCGACCAGGCCCGCATGAACCGCGGCGGCTTCCAGGCGATCACCCCCGGCGAGGGCCTGGACCTCTTCGACGCGGCCCTGGCGACCGGAGAGACCCTTCTCGTCCCCATCAAGCTGGACCTGCGGGCCATCCGCGCCGAGGCCGCGGCCGGCGGCGACATGCCGTCGCTGCTGCGCACGCTGATCCCGCACAGCCGGCGCGCCGCCGCCCGCATCGCCGCCGGACGCGGCAGCGGCCTGGCCGCCCGCCTCGCGGGCCTGACCCCGGCCGAGCGGGAGGCCCTGCTCCTGGACCTGGTCCGCACCCACGTCGCGACCGTGCTCGGGCACGCCGGCCCCGAGAAGGTGAAGGCCGAGAAGGCGTTCAAGGACGCGGGCTTCGACTCCCTGACCGCCGTCCAGCTGCGCAACCGGCTCCGCGAGGCCACCCGGCTCAGCCTCCCCGCGACCCTCGTCTACGACTACCCGACCCCGCTCGCCCTCGCCCGCTTCCTCCGCGACGAACTGGACGGAGTCAGCGGCAACGTCACCGGCGCGGCGGCCCCCGCCGTCGTCGTGGCCGACCCGGACGAGCCGATCGCGATCGTCGGCATGGCCTGCCGACTGCCCGGCGGCGTCAACAGCCCCGAAGAGCTGTGGCAGTTGGTGGTCCAGGGCCGTGACGCCGTCTCCGGATTCCCCGCCGACCGAGGCTGGGACGTGGACGACCTCTTCGACACCGACCCCGAGAACATCGGCACGTCGTACGTCGACCAGGGCGGCTTCCTGCACGAGGCCGGGCTGTTCGACGCGGGCTTCTTCGGGATCTCGCCGCGCGAGGCGCTGGCGATGGACCCGCAGCAGCGCCTGCTCCTCGAAACCTCCTGGGAAGCGCTGGAGCGGGCCGGCGTGAACCCGTCCGCCCTCAAGGGCACGGACGTCGGCGTCTTCTCCGGCGTCATGACCCAGGGCTACGGCATCGGCGGCGACATCCCGCCCGAGCTGGGCGGCTTCACGGCCACCGGCTCCGCGGTCAGCGTGGCCTCGGGCCGGGTGTCGTACGTCTTCGGCTTCGAGGGCCCCGCGGTGACCATCGACACGGCCTGCTCCTCCTCCCTGGTCGCCATGCACCTGGCCGCCCAGGCCCTGCGGCAGGGCGAGTGCTCCCTCGCCCTCGCCGGCGGCGCGACCATCATGGCCACCCCGGGCACCTTCGTGGAGTTCTCTCGGCAGCGGGCTCTCGCCCCCGACGGCCGCTGCAAGGCCTTCTCCTCGACCGCCGACGGCACCGGCTGGGCCGAGGGCGTCGGCGTGGTCGTCCTGGAACGCCTCTCGGAGGCACGCCGCAAGGGCCACCGCGTCCTCGCCGTACTGCGCGGCAGCGCGATCAACCAGGACGGCGCCTCCAACGGTCTGACCGCCCCGAACGGCCCCTCCCAGCAGCGGGTGATCCGCCGGGCGCTGGCCGTGGCCGGGCTGACCGGCACGGACGTGGACGCCGTGGAGGCACACGGTACGGGCACGGCGCTCGGCGACCCGATCGAGGCGCAGGCACTGCTGGCGACGTACGGACGCGACCGCGAAGAGCCCCTGTGGCTCGGCTCGGTGAAGTCCAACATCGGCCACACCCAGGCCGCCGCCGGTGTCGCCGGTGTCATCAAGATGGTGGAGGCGCTGCGCCACGGCGTCCTGCCCCCGACCCTGCACGTGGCGGAGCCGACCCCGCAGGTCGACTGGTCGGCCGGCGCCGTCGAACTGCTCACGGAGGCCCGCGAGTGGCCGGAGACCGGCCGCCCGCGCCGGGTCGGCGTCTCCTCCTTCGGCCTGAGCGGTACGAACGCCCACCTCATCTTCGAGCAGGCACCGGAGGAGCCGCACGCGGAGCCGGTCGCGCCGGCCGGCGATGTGCTGCCGTTCGTGGTGTCGGCCGCGTCGGAGGGCTCGCTGGCGGGCCAGGCCGAGCGGCTGGCAGCGTTCGTCGATGACGCGGACGTGCCGCTTGCGGAGGTCGCGGGGGCGTTGGCGGCACGGCGGGCGGTGCTGTCCGAGCGGGCTGTGGTGGTCGCCGGTTCGCGTGCGGAGGCTGTGTCGGGTCTGACGGCGCTGGCGAGCGGGGAGAGCGGCCCTGCGGTGGTGACCGGGGGTGTGGGGGCGATCGGTCGGACGGTCCTGGTGTTCCCGGGTCAGGGTTCGCAGTGGCTGGGGATGGGCCGGGAGCTGTTGGAGTCCTCGCCGGTGTTCGCGGAGCGGATCGGGGAGTGTGCCCGGGCGTTGGAGCCGTGGGTGGACTGGGACTTGGGGGCTGTGCTGCGCGGTGATGTCGATCTGCTGGCGCGGGTGGACGTGGTGCAGCCGGCGAGTTTCGCGGTGATGGTCGGTTTGGCGGCGGTGTGGGCGTCGGTGGGTGTGGTGCCGGATGCGGTGGTCGGTCACTCGCAGGGTGAGATCGCTGCTGCGTGTGTGTCGGGGGCGTTGTCGCTGGAGGATGCGGCGCGGATCGTGGCCGTGCGCAGTCGGGTGATCGCCGGTGAGCTGGCGGGCCGGGGTGGTATGGCTTCGGTCGGGCTGGCGGAGGCCGAGGTGGCCGAGCGAATCGCCCAGTGGGATGGGCGGGTTGAGGTCGCGGCGGTCAACAGTCCTTCCTCGGTGGTGATCGCCGGTGATGCGGAGGCGCTGGATGAGGCGCTGGCCGTGCTGGAGGCGGACGGCGTGCGCGTGCGCCGGGTGGCGGTGGATTACGCCTCCCACACCCGCCATGTCGAGGCGATCGAGGGGGCGTTGGGTGAGGCGTTCGCCGGCATCCGTAGCCAGGCTCCGGTGGTGCCGTTCTTCTCGACGGTCACGGGTGAATGGATCCGTGAGGCGGGTGTGCTCGATGGCGGGTACTGGTATCGGAACCTGCGTGGGCAGGTCCGCTTCGGCCCGGCTGTTGCCACCCTCCTCTGCGAGGGTCACACGGTGTTCGTGGAGTCCAGTGCTCACCCGGTTCTGGTGCAGCCGATCAGTGAGATCGTGGACGAGGTGGAGTCCGAGGCCGTGGTCGGTGGCTCTCTGCGTCGTGAAGAGGGCGGTCTGCGGCGGTTGTTGATGTCGATGGCCGAGGTGTTCGTCCGGGGCGTGCCGGTCGACTGGACCGGTGTCCTGCCCGAGGGCGCCGATGCCGCGCAGGTGGAGTTGCCGACGTACGCCTTCGACCACCGCCACTACTGGCTGAAGACCGCTCCCGCGGCGGACGCGTCCTCCCTCGGGCAGGCGGGCGCCGACCACCCTCTGCTCGGCGCGGTGGTCGAAGTACCGGAGACCGGCGGGGTGTTGTGCACGACGCGACTGTCCCTGCGTACACAACCCTGGCTGGCGGACCACGCGGTCGGCGGGGCGGTGCTCGTCCCCGGTACCGGGCTGGTGGAACTGGCCGTGCGGGCCGGTGACGAAGTGGGCTGCGGAGTCCTCGAAGAACTCGTCATCGAGGCCCCGCTGGCGCTGCCGGACCAGGGCGGGGTCCGGGTCCAGGTCGCCGTCGGCGGCCCCGAGGAGACGGGCTCCCGCACGGTCGCCGTCTACTCGGCACCCGAGGACGCCACCGGTGACGCCGGCATCGAGGCCTGGACCCGGCACGCCACCGGCACGCTCACCGCGCCGGCGCCGACCGACGCGGCCCAGCCGGTCGCCGACCTCGCCGTGTGGCCGCCCACCGGCGCGCGGCAGGTGGACGTCTCCGGCGGCTATGAGCTGCTGGCCGCGGCCGGTTACGGCTACGGGCCGGTCTTCCAGGGCGTACGGGCCCTGTGGCGGCGCGGCGACGACCTCTTCGCCGAGGTCGCACTGCCCGAGGACCAGCGCGCCGCTGCCGCCCGGTTCGGCATCCACCCGGCCCTGCTCGACGCCGCGCTGCACCCCGCGATGCTGGATGTGGCGCTCGCCGACCCCGAGGGCGAGAACCGGACCGACGACGGCAACGGCGTCCACCTCCCGTTCGGCTGGAACGGGCTGCGCCTGCACGCGGCCGGTGCCTCGGTGCTGCGCGTCCGCCTGACCCGGTCCGCGCCCGACGCCCTGGCCCTGGAAGCGGCGGACGAGACCGGCGCCCCGGTGCTCACCCTGCGGTCGCTGGTCTCCCGTGCCGTGTCCGCCGACCAGCTGGGCGCGGCGGCCGATGACAGCCGGCACTCCCTGTTCCGCGTCGAGTGGACGGAGCTGCCCGGCACCACCGAGCCGGGCCTGGAGCTGCCGCCCGCCTGGGTGCCGATCACCGAGCCGGCCCATGTGGCGGCGCTGACCGACGGCTCCGGTGTGCCCCCGGTCGTCGTCCTGGAAGCCGGCCGCACCGAGGTGCCGGACGGCACGGACGACGCGGCGGCACTGGCCCTGACCAGCCGCGTCCTGGAGATCGTCCAGGCGTGGCTGGCCGCCCCCGGCCTGGAGGCGGCCCAGCTGGTCGTCGTCACCCGTGGCGCGGTACCCGCCGACGGCGAGCGGACCGTGACCGATCCGGCTGCCGCGGCCGTCTGGGGTCTGGTCCGCGTCGCCCAGGCGGAGAACCCCGACCGGATCGTCCTGCTCGACACGGACACCCCCGCCGGCACGGACGTCGAGCCGCTGCTCACCGCCGTACTGGCCACCGGCGAACCCCAGGTCGCCGTCCGCGGTACCCGGCTGTACGCGCCCAGGATCGCCCGCGCGACCGCGCCCGCCGTCCAGGACCCCGCCGTGGACCCGCGCTTCGACCCGGCGGGGTCGGTACTGATCACGGGCGGTACCGGTGTGCTGGGTGCGCTGGTGGCGCGGCACCTCGTTCAGCGGTACGGCGTACGGCACCTCGTCCTGGTCAGCCGGCGGGGCTCGGCGGCCGACGGCGCGGCGGAGCTGGCGGCCGAACTGTCCCAACTGGGCGCCGAGTCGGTGTCCCTGGCGGCCTGCGACGTCTCCGACCGGGCAGCCGTGGCGGAACTGCTGGGCTCGATGCCGGCCGAGCGCCCCCTCTCCGCTGTGGTGCACACGGCCGGCGTCCTGGACGACGGCGTGATCGGCGCGCTGACCCCCGAGCGGCTGACGGGCGTGTTCGCCCCTAAGGTGCCCGCGGTCACGCACCTGGACGAGCTGACCCGCGAACTCGCCCCGGAACTGGGAGCGTTCGTGGTGTTCTCGTCGGCGGCAGGGGTGTTCGGCTCGGCCGGGCAGGGCAACTACGCGGCGGCGAACGCCTATCTGGACGCCGTCGTACAGCGCCGCCGCTCCGCCGGGCTGCCGGGTGTCTCGCTGGCCTGGGGCCTGTGGGAGCAGGCCACCGGCATGACCGCCCACCTCGACACCGCCGACCAGGCCCGGGTGAGCCGGAGCCGCAGCCAGACCATCGCCGCGGACGAGGGCATGGACCTGTTCGACGCGGCACTGCGCACCGGCGACCCCCTGCTCGTCCCGATCAAGCTGGACCTGCGGGCGATGCGCGCCGACGCCGCGGCCGGGCGGGGCGTACAGCCCCTGCTGCGGGGCCTGGTCAAGGTCACCCGGCAGGTCGCACGGGCAGCCGCCGCCACCGACGGCACCGGTGAACTCACCCGTCGACTGGCCGGGTTGGACGCGGCGGAGCAGGAGGCGTTGCTGCTGGACCTGGTCCGCACGCACGCGGCGACCGTGCTCGGTCACGCCGGCCCCGAGGGCGTCAAGCAGGACACCGCGTTCCGGGACTCCGGGTTCGACTCGCTCACCTCGGTCGAGCTGCGCAACCGCCTCCGCGAGGCGACCGGCCTCAAACTTCCCGCCACCGTCGTCTTCGACCACCCGACGCCCCTCGCCCTGGCCCGCCATCTGCACGGCGAGCTGGGGGAGACGGCGGCGATCGTCCCGGCGCGGGAGATGACCGTCACGCTCGCCGACCCGGACGAGCCGATCGCGATCGTCGGCATGGCGTGCCGGCTGCCCGGCGGTGTCAACAGCCCGGAAGAGCTCTGGCGGTTGGTGTTCGAGGGCCGGGACGCGATGTCCGGCTTCCCCGACGACCGCGGCTGGGACCTGGAGGGCCTGTTCGACTCCGACCCCGACAAGGCCGGCACGTCCTACGTCGACCAGGGCGGCTTCCTGCACGAGGCCGGCTTGTTCGACGCGGGCTTCTGGGGGATCTCGCCGCGTGAGGCGCTGGCGATGGACCCGCAGCAGCGGCTGCTGCTGGAGACCTCGTGGGAGGCGCTGGAGCGGGCCGGCATCGACCCTCTTTCACTGAAGGGCACGGACGTCGGCGTGTTCTCCGGCCTGATGGGCCAGGGCTACGGCTCCGGCGGCGAAATCCCCGCCGAACTGGAGGGATTCGTCACCACCGGCGCCGGCAGCAGTGTGGCCTCGGGCCGGGTGTCGTACGTCTTCGGCTTCGAGGGCCCGGCGGTGACCGTCGACACGGCCTGCTCCTCCTCCCTGGTCGCCATGCACCTCGCGGCCCAGGCCCTGCGGGGCGGCGAGTGCTCCCTCGCCCTGGCCAGCGGTGCGGCCGTCATGTCCAGCCCCGGCGCCTTCGTCCAGTTCTCGCGGCAGCGGGGGCTGGCTTCGGACGGCCGCTGCAAGTCGTACGCGGATGCGGCCGACGGCACGGGCTGGGCGGAGGGCGCGGGTGTGGTCGTCCTGGAGCGTCTGTCGGAGGCGCGGCGCAAGGGCCATCGGGTGCTGGCGGTGGTGCGGGGCAGCGCCGTGAACCAGGACGGCGCGTCGAACGGCCTGACCGCCCCGAACGGCCCCTCGCAGCAGCGGGTGATCCGCAAGGCGCTCGCGAATGCCGGTCTGACGCCGGCGGAGGTGGACGCGGTGGAGGGCCATGGCACGGGCACGGTCCTCGGCGACCCGATCGAGGCGCAGGCCCTGCTCGCGACCTACGGCAAGGACCGCGAACAGCCGCTGTGGCTCGGCTCGTTGAAGTCGAACATCGGTCACACCCAGGCCGCCTCCGGCGTGGCCGGCGTGATCAAGATGGTCGAAGCCATGCAGCACGGCGTTCTGCCGCCCACGCTCCACGTGGACGCGCCGTCGTCCAAGGTGGACTGGACTTCCGGAGCGGTCGAACTGCTCACCGAAGCACGCGACTGGCCCGAGACCGGGCGTCCCCGCCGGGTCGGCGTCTCCTCCTTCGGTCTCAGCGGCACGAACGCGCACCTGATCCTGGAGCAGGCGCCGGAGGAGTCGCCTGTGGAGCAGGTTGCCCTGGCCGATGGCGTGGTGCCGCTGATCGTCTCGTCGCGCAGCACCGGCGCCCTTGCCGGGCAGGCGGGGCGGCTGGCCGGGTTCGTCGGGGAGACGGATGCGCCGCTGGCGGCTGTCGCGGGGGCGCTGGTGTCCCGGCGGGCGGTGCTGTCCGAGCGGGCCGTGGTCGTCGCCGAGGCGCGGGAGGAGGCGGTGGCCGGGCTGGAGGCGCTCGCTGCTGGTGAGTCGTCGCCGATCGTGGTCACGGGCTCGGCTACCGACGGCAAGACGGTGTTCGTGTTCCCGGGGCAAGGGTCGCAACGCGTGGGCATGGGCCGGGAGTTGTACCACCGATACCCGGTCTTCGCGCGCACCTTGGACGAGGCGTGCGCTGCACTGGACGCCCATCTGGATCACTCGGTGAAGGATGTGATCTTCGGGGCTGGTGAGAATCTGCTCGACCAGACGGTGTTCACGCAGGCGGGGCTGTTCGCGGTGGAGTCGGCGTTGTTCCGGCTGGTGGAGTCGTGGGGTGTGCGGCCGGATGTGGTGGCCGGGCACTCCATCGGCGAGGTCGTCGCGGCTCATGTGGCTGGTGTGCTGTCGCTGGAGGACGCGGCGGCGCTGGTGGCGGCACGCGGCCGGTTGATGCAGGCCCTTCCGTCGGGCGGCGCGATGGTGGCCGTCGCCGCCACCGAGGCGGAGATCGCCGAACACCTCGGTGGCGGTGTGGACTTGGCTGCGGTGAACGCTCCGGGTTCGGTCGTCCTGTCCGGGGAGGAAGCCGCAGTCCTGGCGGTGGCAGAGCAGCTGCGCGAGCAGGGCCGCCGGGTCAAGCGGCTCACCGTCTCCCACGCGTTCCACTCGGCGTTGATGGAGCCGATGCTGTCCGACTTCGCCGAGGCGCTGTCGGGGCTGACCTGGAACGAGCCGACCCTGCCCGTCATATCGAACGTGACGGGTCGGCTGGCGGAGCCGGGCCAACTCAGCGAGCCCGCCTACTGGGTGGACCACGTCCGCCGCCCGGTCCGCTTCGCCGAGGGGATCGGTGCCTCGGGTGGGTCGTTGTTCGTGGAGCTGGGCCCTGGCGCAGCCCTGACCGGCGCGATAGCGGAGTCGGCGAGCGAGGACGCGGTGAGTGTCCCGGCCCTGCGCGACGAGCGCGGTGAGGTGCGGACGCTCCTGCTGGCCGTAGCCGAGCTGTTCGTACGCGGCGCCAAGGTGGACTGGGCGGCAGCGCTCCCGAAGGGGGCCACGGAGGCCCACGTGGACCTGCCGACGTACGCCTTCGACCACCGCCACTACTGGCTGCGGACGGCCCCCGCCACCGACGCGGTCGCCCTCGGCCAGAGCACGGCCGATCACCCGCTCCTCGGCGCGGTGGTCCAGCTGCCCCAGTCGGACGGGCTGGTCTTCACGTCCCGGCTGTCCCTGCGCACGCACCCCTGGCTGGCCGATCACACCCTGGGAGGAGTGGTCGTCGTGCCCGGTTCCGGGTTGGTCGAACTGGCCGTCCGGGCCGGTGACGAGGTCGGCTGCGGGGTCGTGGACGAGCTGGTGATCGAGGCTCCGCTGGTCGTGCCGGAGCAGGGAGGTGTGCGGGTGCAGGTCACGGTGGAGGCTCCTGACGCGGAGGGCCGCCGTCCGGTGGCCGTTCACTCCGCGCGGGAGGACGCCGTCGGCGAGATCGGTACCGACGCGTGGACCCGGCACGCCACCGGCAGCCTCACCGGTACGGGCCCCACGACCGACACCTTCGACTTCACCGCCTGGCCGCCGGCCGGCGCGCAGGCCGAGGACCTCTCCGGAGCGGACGAACGCCTGCTCCGCAACGGCCACGAGTACGGCCCGGTCTTCCAGGGCCTGCGGGCGCTGTGGCGGCGCGGCGACGAACTGTTCGCCGAGGTCGCGCTGCCGGACGGGCAGCGGGACGCGGCGGCCCGGTTCGGCATCCACCCGGCACTCCTGGAAGCGGCCCTGCACCCGGCGCTGCTGGATGCCGTGGCGGCCGACGGTGCCCAGGTCTGGCAGCCGCTGGACTGGCGCGGGCTGACGTTGCACGCTGAGGGCGGCACCGCGCTGCGCGTGCGCTTGGCCCGGTCCGCCTCCGACACCCTGGTGGTCCAGGCCGCCGACGAGGCCGGTGGCGCGGTCCTGACCGCGGAGGCCGTCACGCTGCGACCGGTCCCGGCCGAGCAGCTGGCGGCGACGGCGGGCACCGGTGCGGGCGACTCGCTGTTCCGGGTGGAGTGGAGCGCGTTGCCTCCCGTGCCCACCGTGGGTGAGGTGCCTGCGGTGACGGTGGTCGAGGCTCGTTCCGGCGCGGACCATGACACGCCGGAGGCACTGGTCGGCCGGGTGCTGGGCGCCGTACAGGAGTGGCTCGCGGACGAGACCGACGAGGACAGTCGGCTGGTCGTGGTGACCCAGGGTGCGGTGCCGGCCGGTGGTGACGCGGCGGTCACCGATCCGGGTGGTGCGGCCGTCTGGGGTCTGGTGCGCGCCGCGCAGGCGGAGAACCCCGACCGGATCGTCCTCGTCGACACGGAGACCGACGCCGACACCGGCACCGGTACCGGTACCGGCATCGGCATCGGCATCGGCATCGGCACTGATGATCTGGGTGCCGTGCTGGCGACCGGTGAGCCGCAGGTGGCGGTCCGCGACGGGGCGCTGTACGTGCCCCGTCTGGCCCGGCCGGCGCCGGCCGGGGCCGAGGCGCCGGTGCTGGACCCGGAGGGCACGGTGCTGATCACCGGCGGTACCGGGGCCCTGGGCGCCGAGGTCGCCCGGCACCTGGTCGAGCGGCACGGTGTACGCCGCCTCGTGCTGGCGGGCCGGCGTGGTCCCGAGGCCGAGGGCGCGGACCGGCTCGTCGCCGAACTCGGGGAACTGGGCGCCGAGGCATCCGTGGTGGCGTGCGACGTCACCGACCGGGACGCGGTCGCCGCGCTCCTGGCCGCCGTACCGGACGCCCACCCGCTGACCGGTGTCGTCCACGCGGCACGTGTCTTCGACGCCGGTGTCATCGGCGAGGTCGACCAGGACCGGATGGCCCGGGTCTTCGCCCCGAAGGTCACCGGTGTACGGCACCTGGACGAGCTGACCCGGGAACTCGCCCCGAACCTGGCCGCGTTCATCCTGCTGTCCTCCGCTGCATCCGTCTTCCTGGGCGCGGGCACCGGCGGCTACGCGGCGGCCAACGCCTATCTCGACGCGGTGGCCCACCGGCGCCGGGCGGCCGGTCTGCCCGCCGTCTCGCTGGCCTGGGGCCTCTGGGAGCCGGCCGGCGGCCAGGACACGGCCACCGGTGAGGCGGCACGGAACCGGACCGGCCGGCGCGGGGGCGTCGTACCGCTCACGCCCGCGGAGGGGATGGAACTGCTCGACGCGGCCCTGCAGGCCGATGAAGCGCTGGTGGTGCCCGTCAAACTGGACTTGCGGGCGCTCCGCGCCGACGCCGCGCTGGGCGGGGGAGTGGCGCCCCTGTTCCGGGGCCTGGTGCGGACCGGACGCAAGGCCGCCCGGGCCGGCGCCGGGGACTCCGGCGGACTCGCCCGCCGACTGGCCGCGCTGTCCCCGGCCGAGCGGGAGACACTGCTGCTGCAGCTGGTCCAGGGCCAGGTGGCGACCGTCCTCGGTCACACCGGCGCGGACCAGGTCAGGGCCGAAACGGCGTTCAAGGACGCGGGCTTCGACTCCCTCACCTCCGTCGAACTGCGCAACCGGCTCCGCGAGGCCACCGGCCTCAACCTGCCCGCCACCGCCGTCTTCGACTACCCGACCCCCCTCGCCCTGGCCCGCTACCTGCACGACCGGCTGGCCCCGGGCGACGAGGCCACCCCGGCCACCCACCCCCTGCTCGCCGAACTCAGCAAGCTGGAGGCGCTGTTGGCCGACACCGCCGCCGACGACGCCACCCGCACCCAGGTCGCCACCCGGCTCCAGGGCCTGCTGACCACCTGGTCCACGGCGAACGCCGCCGAACAGGACGCCGAGGAGGGACTCGACTTCGACTCCGCCTCCGACGACGAACTCTTCGAACTCATCGACACCGAATTCGGCCACTAGCCACCAGCCGGGCCGCCCGACCACCCACGGGCCGGGCGGCCCGCGCCACCATCCAGCACCTCGACCGACCCCGACGGCCACGCCCGCCCCGCAGCCCACCTGACGCCTTAGCCCCACTAGGAGCTGACCCGCAATGGCGGATGAAAGCAAGCTTCGCGACTACCTCAAGCGCGTTCTCGCCGACGCGCGCCGCTCCCAGCAACGCGTCCGTGAACTTGAGGCCGAGAAGGCGGAGCCGATCGCGATCGTGGGCATGGCGTGCCGGCTGCCCGGCGGAGTGACCGGCCCTGACGACCTGTGGCGGCTCGTCCGCGAACGCGGGGACGGCATCTCGGAATTCCCGACCGACCGGGGCTGGGACCTGGAGGAACTGTTCGACGCCGACCCCGACAAGACGGGCACGTCCTACGTCGACCAGGGCGGCTTCCTGCACGAGGCGGGCCTGTTCGACGCGGGTCTCTTCGGGATCTCGCCGCGTGAAGCCCTCGCCATGGACCCGCAGCAGCGGCTGCTCCTCGAAATGTCGTGGGAGGCGCTGGAGCGGGCCGGCATCGACGCGCTGACGCTCAAGGGCTCCGACGTCGGCGTCTTCGTGGGCGTCATCAACGAGGGCTACGCGACCGGCGGCCCGGTGCCACCGGAGCTGGAGGGCTTCACCGGCACCGGCACCACCGGAAGCGTGGCCTCGGGCCGCATCTCGTACGTCTTCGGCCTCGAAGGCCCCGCCGTCACCGTGGACACCGCCTGCTCCTCCTCCCTGGTCGCCATGCACCTGGCCGGACAGGCCCTGCGCCGCGGGGAGTGCTCCATGGCCCTGGCCGGCGGCGCCACCGTCATGGCCGGGCCGGGCATGTTCATGCAGTTCTCGCGGCAGCGGGCGCTGGCCGCGGACGGCCGCTGCAAGTCGTACGCCGACGCCGCCGACGGCACCGGCTGGGCCGAGGGCGCGGGTGTGGTCGTCCTGGAACGCCTGTCCGACGCCCGCCGCAACGGCCACCGGGTACTGGCCGTCGTCCGCGCGTCCGCAGTCAACCAGGACGGCGCGTCGAACGGGCTGACCGCCCCGAACGGCCCCTCGCAGCAGCGGGTGATCCGCAAGGCGCTGGCCGAGGCGGGGCTGACCCCCGCCGACGTGGACGTGGTCGAGGGCCACGGCACGGGCACGGTCCTCGGCGACCCGATCGAGGCCCAGGCGCTCCTCGCCACCTACGGCCAGGATCGCGAACGGCCGCTGTGGCTGGGCTCGTTGAAGTCCAACATCGGGCACACACAGGCCGCCGCCGGGGTCGCCGGTGTGATCAAGATGGTCCAGGCGATGCGGCACGGGGTACTGCCCGCCACGCTGCACGTCGACACACCCTCCTCCGAGGTCGACTGGTCGGCCGGCGCCGTCGAGCTGCTGACCGAGGAGCGGGAGTGGCCCCCGACCGGCCGCCCCCGCCGGGCCGGCGTCTCCTCCTTCGGCGTCAGCGGCACCAACGCCCACCTGATCCTGGAAGAGCCCCCGGAGGAACCGGCCACAGAGCCGGTGACGCCGGTCGACGGCGTGGTTCCGCTGGTGGTGTCGGCGTCCTCCGAAGGAGCGCTGACGGGCCAGGCCACCCGCCTGGCCGCGTTCGCCGACGCCACCGACACACCGCTGCCCCGGATCGCGGCCGCGCTCGTCTCCCAGCGGGCCCTGCTGTCCGAGCGGGCTGTGGTGGTCGCCGGTTCGCGTGCGGAGGCTGTGTCGGGTCTGACGGCGCTGGCGGGCGGGGAGAGCGGTCCCGCGGTGGTGACCGGGGGTGTGGGGGCGATCGGTCGGACGGTCCTGGTGTTTCCCGGTCAGGGTTCGCAGTGGCTGGGGATGGGCGGGGAGCTGTTGGAGTCCTCGCCGGTGTTCGCGGAGCGGATCGGGGAGTGTGCCCGGGCGTTGGAGCCGTGGGTGGACTGGGACTTGGGGGCTGTGCTGCGGGGTGATGTCGATCTGCTGGCGCGGGTCGACGTCGTGCAGCCGGCGAGTTTCGCGGTGATGGTCGGTCTGGCGGCGGTGTGGGCGTCGGTCGGTGTGGTGCCGGATGCGGTGGTCGGTCACTCGCAGGGTGAGATCGCGGCTGCGTGCGTGGCTGGTGCGTTGTCGCTGGAGGACGCGGCGCGGATCGTCGCCGTGCGGAGCCAGGTGATCGCCGGTGAGCTGGCGGGCCGGGGCGGTATGGCGTCCGTGGCGCTTCCCGAGGCCGAGGCGGCTGCCCGAATCGCCGTCTGGGATGGGCGGGTTGAGGTCGCGGCCGTCAACAGTCCTTCCTCGGTGGTGATCGCCGGTGATGCGGAGGCGTTGGACGAGGCGCTGGCCGTGCTGGAGGCGGACGGGGTCAGGGTGCGCCGGGTGGCGGTGGATTACGCCTCCCACACCCGCCATGTGGAGGCGGTCGAAGGGGCGTTGGGTGAGGCGTTCGCCGACGTCCGTAGCCAGGCTCCGGTGGTGCCGTTCTTCTCGACGGTGACCGGTGGGTGGGTGCGTGAGGCGGGTGTACTCGATGGTGGGTACTGGTATCGGAACCTGCGGGGGCAGGTCCGCTTCGGCCCGGCTGTTGCCACCCTCCTCTCCGAGGGTCACACGGTGTTCGTGGAGTCCAGTGCTCACCCGGTTCTGGTGCAGCCGATCAGTGAGATCGTGGACGAGGCGGAGTCCGAGGCCGTGGTCGGTGGCTCTCTGCGTCGTGAAGAGGGCGGCTTGCGGCGGTTGTTGACGTCGATGGCCGAGGTGTTCGTCCGGGGCGTGCCGGTCGACTGGACCGGTGTCCTGCCCGAGGGCGCCGGCGACACCCATGTGGAGTTGCCGACGTACGCCTTCGACCACCGCCACTACTGGCTCCGGCTGAACGGTGCGACCGACGCCACTGCCCTCGGGCAGGCGCCCACGGACCACCCGCTGATCGGTGCTGTGGTGGAAGTGCCGGAGACCGGCGGGGTGTTGTGCACCTCCCGGCTGTCCCTGCGTACCCACCCCTGGCTGGCGGACCACACCGTCGGCGGAGTGGTCCTCGTCCCCGCCGCGGCCCTGGTCGAACTGGCCGTCCGGGCCGGTGACGAGGTCGGCTGCGGGACCGTCGACGAACTCGCCGTCACCGCCCCGCTGGTGCTGCCGGAGCAGGGCGGGGTGCGGGTCCAGGTCGCGGTCGGCGGTGCGGACGAGAGCGGCTGCCGTACGGTCACCGTGTACGCGACGCGCGAGGACGCCACCGAGGTGAGCGGGGCCGAGGCATGGGTCCGGCACGCGACCGGCGTCCTGACGGCGACGCCCAAGCCGGGCGAGAGCCCGCGCGGCGACTTCGGCACCTGGCCGCCGGCCGGCGCCCAGCGCGTCGACGTGGAGGCGCTGTACGCCGGTCTGGTCCGGCGCGGCTATGAGCACGGGCCCCTGTTCCGGGCCGTACGCGGACTCTGGCGGCTGGGTGACGAGATCCTCGCCGAGGTCGCCGTACCCGAGGACGAACGCGAGGAGGCCGGACGGTTCGGGCTCCACCCGGCGCTCCTGGACGCCGCCCTGCATCCGGCGCTGCTGGACGCGGCGGTGGCCGACGGCGGGTCCCGGGTGTGGCAGTACCTGACCTGGCAGGGTCTCGCGCTGCATGCCGTCGGTGCGACGGCGCTGCGCGTACGGATCACGCCGCACGGCCGGGACGCCCTCGCGCTGGAGGCGGCCGACCAGGCCGGCGGGCTGGTGCTGCGGGCCGAGTCCGCGGAGCTACGGCCGTTGTCCGCCGAGCAGTTGGAGAGCGCCGCGGGCACCGCGAGCGACGACTCGCTGTTCCGCGTCGAGTGGACCGCGCTGCCGGGAGTCGATCCGGCGCCGGACGAGCCGCCGTCCTGGGCCACCGTGCGCTCCGCCGCCGACGTCACCGCACTGGCGGAGGACGCCGCGAGCATCCCGGCACTGATCGTGCTGGAGGCCGTCGCCGCCCACGACCAGGACGCGGACGACCCCGCGCTGGCCCTGACGAACCGGGTGCTGGCGGCCGTGCAGACCTGGCTGGCCGCCCCCGCGCTGGAGCCGACCCGGCTGGTCGTGGCCACCCAGGGCGCCGTACCGGCCGGCGCCGACGGAGCGGTGACCGACACCGCGGGCGGCGCGGTCTGGGGCCTGATCCGGGCCGCCCAGTCCGAGAACCCCGACCGGATCGTGCTGCTCGACCTCGACCCCGCTGTCGACCTCGAAGCGGGCCTTCCGGCCGGCACCGCCCTGGACCGTGCCCTGGGTCGGGCACTGACCGACACGGAGCCCGAACTCGCCCTTCGCGGCGAGACGTTGACGATCCCCCGACTCGCCCGCGCCACCCCCGCCGGCACCGGCCAGACCGCGGCGGCGAAGCCCGTGACACTGGACCCGGAGGGCACCGTCCTCATTACCGGTGGTACCGGCTCGCTCGGCGGACTGCTGGCCCGGCACCTGGTCTCCCGGCACGGCATACGCCACCTCGTCCTGGCCAGTCGCCGTGGCCAGGCCGCCGCAGGGGCCGCCGAGTTGGTGGCCGAGCTGACCGAGCTCGGCGCCGCCGAGGTCACGGTGGCGGCCTGCGACGTCACGGACCGCGACGCGGTCGCCGCCCTGCTGGCCGAGGCACGCCGAGGCGGACGCCCGCTCACGGCGGTCGTGCACACCGCGGGCATCGCCGACGCCGGAGTGATCGGCACGATCCGGCCCGAGCAGGTGGCGCAGGTCTTCGCGCCGAAGGTGACCGCGGTCCGGCACCTGGACGCACTGACGCGCGAACTCGCCCCGGAGCTGGCCGCGTTCGTCGTGTTCTCCTCCGTCTCCTCCGTCTTCCTCGGCGCGGGCACCGGCAGCTACGCCGCGGCCAACGCCTTCCTGGACGCGGTGGCCCAGCAGCGCCGGGCCGCGGGCCTGCCCGCCACCTCGCTCGCCTGGGGTCTGTGGGACCAGGCCACCGGCGGTATGGCAGCCGGTATGGACGACCTCACCCGCAGCCGGATGAACCGGCGAGGCGGCGTGCTCCCGATGGGCCCCGACGAGGGCATGGAGCTGTTCGACGGTGCCCTGCGCACGGGTGAGGCACTGCTCGTCCCCGCGAAACTGGACCTGCGCCGGCTCCGCACCGACGCAGGCGCCGGCCGGGCCGTCCCCACCCTCCTGCGCGGCCTGGTGCGCACCGGCCGGCAGACCGTGCGCGCGGCGACCGGCGACAACGGCGGCGGCCTGGCCGACCGGCTGGCCGGACTCGCCCCGGCCGAGCAGGAGGCGCTGCTGCTGGACCTGGTCCGCACGCACGCGGCGACCGTGCTCGGCCACGCCGGCCCCGAGGCCATCAAGCAGGACACGGCGTTCCGCGATTCCGGGTTCGACTCGCTCACCTCGGTCGAGCTGCGCAACCGCCTCCGCGAGGCGACCGGCCTCAAACTGGCCGCCACCGTCGTCTTCGACCACCCGAACCCCCTCTCCCTAGCCCGCCATCTGCACGGCGAGCTGGGCGAGACGGCGGCGATCGTCCCGGCGCGGGAGATGACCGTCACGCTCGCCGACCCGGACGAGCCGATCGCGATCGTCGGCATGGCGTGCCGGCTGCCCGGCGGTGTCAACAGCCCGGAAGAGCTCTGGCGGTTGGTGTTCGAGGGCCGGGACGCGATGTCCGGCTTCCCCGACGACCGCGGCTGGGACCTGAGCGGCTTCTTCAGCGACGACCCCGACCGGACCGGCACGTCGTACGTGAGCCAGGGAGGCTTCCTCTACGACGCGGCACTGTTCGACGCGGCCTTCTTCGGCATCTCGCCCCGCGAGGCGCTGGCGATGGACCCGCAGCAACGGCTGCTGCTGGAGACCTCGTGGGAGGCGCTGGAGCGGGCCGGCATCGACCCGACCTCGCTCAAGGGCAGCGACGTCGGCGTGTTCTCCGGCCTGATGGGCCAGGGCTACGGCACTTCAGGCCCGGTGCCGCCCGAACTGGAGGGCTTCACCGGCACCGGAGGCATGGGCAGCGTCGCCTCCGGGCGCGTCGCCTACGTGTTCGGCTTCGAGGGCCCCGCCGTGACCGTCGACACGGCCTGCTCCTCCTCCCTGGTCGCCATGCACCTGGCCGCCCAGGCCCTGCGGGGCGGCGAGTGCTCGATGGCCCTCGCCGGCGGCGCGACCGTCATGGCCACCCCGGGCACCTTCGTCGAGTTCTCGCGGCAGCGGGGGCTGGCTTCGGACGGCCGCTGCAAGTCGTACGCGGATGCGGCCGACGGCACGGGCTGGGCGGAGGGCGCGGGTGTGGTCGTCCTGGAGCGTCTGTCGGAGGCGCGGCGCAAGGGCCACCGGGTGCTGGCGGTGATCCGGGGCAGCGCGGTCAACCAGGACGGCGCGTCGAACGGCCTGACCGCCCCGAACGGCCCCTCGCAGCAGCGGGTGATCCGCAAGGCGCTCGCGAATGCCGGTCTGACGCCGGCGGAGGTGGACGCGGTGGAGGGCCATGGCACGGGCACGGTCCTCGGCGACCCGATCGAGGCGCAGGCCCTGCTCGCGACCTACGGCAAGGACCGCGAACAGCCGCTGTGGCTCGGCTCGTTGAAGTCCAACATCGGGCACACACAGATGGCCGCGGGCGTGGCCGGCGTGATCAAGATGGTCCAGGCCATGCAGCACGGCGTGCTCCCCGCCACCCTGCACGTCGACGCGCCGACGTCCCAGGTCGACTGGTCGGTCGGAGCGGTGGAGCTGCTGACGGAGTCCCGTGAGTGGCCGGACCTGGACCGGCCACGCCGGGTCGGCGTCTCCGGATTCGGTGTCAGCGGCACGAACGCGCACGTGATCCTGGAGCAGGCGCCGGAGGAGCCCGCTCCCGAGCCGGCTGCCCCGGCCGATGGCGTGGTGCCGCTGATCGTCTCGTCGCGCAGCACCGGCGCCCTTGCCGGGCAGGCGGGGCGGCTGGCCGGGTTCGTCGGTGAGACGGAGGCGCCGCTGGCGGCTGTCGCGGGGGCGCTGGTGTCCCGACGGGCGGTGCTGTCCGAGCGGGCCGTGGTCGTCGCCGAGGCGCGGGAGGAGGCGGTGGCCGGGCTGGAGGCGCTCGCCGCGGGTGATGCCTCGCCGATGGTGGTCACGGGCTCGGCTACCGACGGCAAGACGGTGTTCGTGTTCCCGGGTCAGGGCTCGCAACGCGTGGGTATGGGCCGGGAGTTGTACGAGCGGTTTCCGATGTTCGCGCGGGCGTTGGATGAGGCGTGCGCGGCGCTGGACGCTCATTTGGATCACTCCGTGAAGGATGTGATCTTCGGGGCTGGTGAGAATCTGCTCGATCAGACGGTGTTCACGCAGGCGGGGCTGTTCGCCGTGGAGTCGGCGTTGTTCCGGCTGGTGGAGTCGTGGGGTGTGCGGCCGGATGTGGTGGCCGGGCACTCCATCGGCGAGGTGGTGGCGGCTCATGTGGCTGGTGTGCTGTCGCTGGAGGACGCGGCGGCGCTGGTGGCGGCACGCGGCCGGTTGATGCAGGCGCTGCCGTCGGGCGGTGCGATGGTGGCCGTCGCCGCGACCGAGGCGGAGATCGCCGAACACCTCGGTGACGGCGTGGACTTGGCTGCGGTGAACGCTCCGGGTTCGGTGGTCCTGTCCGGCGAGGAAGCCGCAGTCCTGGCTGTTGCAGAGCAGCTCCGCGAGCAGGGCCGCCGGGTCAAGCGGCTCACCGTCTCCCACGCCTTCCACTCGGCGTTGATGGAGCCGATGCTGTCCGACTTCGCCGAGGCCCTGTCCGGCCTGACCTGGAACGAGCCGACCCTCCCCATCATATCGAACGTGACCGGAAAGCCGGCTGAGCCGGGTCAGCTGACGGATCCGGCGTACTGGGTGGACCACGTCCGCCGCCCGGTCCGCTTCGCCGACGGGATCGCAGCCACGGACGGCGCCGTCTTCCTCGAACTCGGCCCCGGTGGTGCCCTGACGGGCGCGATTGCGGAGTCGGCCGGTGAGTACGCGGTGAGCGTCCCGGCCCTCCGGGACGACCGTGGTGAGGTGCGGACCCTCCTGCTGGCCGTCGCCGAGCTGTTCGTACGCGGAGCAAAGGTGGACTGGGCGGCAGCGCTCCCGAAGGGGGCCACCGAGTTCCACGTGGACCTGCCGACGTACGCCTTCGACCACCGCCACTACTGGCTGCGGACGGCCCCCGCCACCGACGCGGTCGCCCTCGGCCAGAGCACGGCCGATCACCCGCTGCTGGGCGCCGTGGTGGAGGTGCCGGAGACCGGTGGTGTCCTCTGCACCTCGCGGCTCTCCCTGCGCACCCATCCCTGGCTGGCCGACCACGCCGTCGGCGGAGTCGTCCTGGTCCCCGGCACCGGGCTCGTCGAGCTGGCCGTACGGGCCGGTGACGAGGTCGGCTGCGGGGTCGTGGACGAGCTGGTGATCGAGGCTCCGCTGGTCGTGCCCGAGCAGGGCGGTGTCCGGGTCCAGGTCTCCGTCGGCGGGCCGGACGACAACGGGCTGCGGCCGGTGTCGGTCTACTCGGCCCGGGAGGACACGGCCGGTGAGATCGGCGCCGAGGCCTGGACCCGGCACGCCACCGGCACGCTCACCCCCACCGGCACCGCGGCCGTCGGCTCCTTCGACTTCACCGTCTGGCCGCCGGCCGGCGCCGAGCGCGTCGAGGTGGACGTCGACGCCTTCTACTCCGGTCTCATCGAGAAGGGGTACACCTACGGCCCGGTGTTCCAGGGCCTGCGGGCGGTCTGGCGGCGCGGTGACGAGGTGTACGCCGAGGTCGCCCTGCCGGACGGGCAGCGGGAGGAAGCGGCCCGGTTCGGCCTGCACCCCGCCCTGCTGGACGCCGCCCTGCACGCCAACGGATTCGTCGCCCCGGCCGACCCTCCCGCTCCCGGTGAGGGACCGCGTACGGTCCTGCCGTTCGCCTGGAACCGGCTGGCGCTGCACGCGGCCGGCGCCTCCGCGCTGCGCGTGCGGGTGGCGCCGTCCGGGCCCGACGCGGTCTCGGTACTGGCCGCCGACGAGACCGGCGAGCCGGTGCTGAAGACCGAGTCCCTGGTGTTCCGCGCGGTCAGCGCGGAGCAGCTGGAGGCCGCGGCCGGGGCGTCCGGCGCGGACGCCCTGTTCCGTGTGGAGTGGACCGACCTGCCCGTGCCCGCCCGTGCGGGCGTCCCGGCGCCGGCCTGGGCGCGGGTCGCCACCGCCGCCGATCTCGCCGGTGCGGTCGCCGCGGACACCGTGCCGGAGGTGCTGGTCGTACCGGCCGACGGCCCGGCAGACGACCCCCTGGAGCGCACCACCCGGGTGCTGGACGTCCTGCGGGCGTGGCTGGCCGACGAGCGGCTCGGGGACTCCCGGCTCGTGGTCGTGACCCGGGGTGCGGTGCCCGCCGCCGGCGAGGAGACCCTGACCGACCCGGCGGGGGCGGCCGTGTGGGGGCTCGTCCGGGCCGCCCAGGCGGAGAACCCCGACCGGATCGTCCTGCTCGACACCGACACCCCGCGCGACGCCGACGCGTCCGACCTCCTCACGACCGCCCTGGCGGCCGGCGAACCGCAGCTCGCGCTGCGCGGCACGGCCGTCCGCGCCCCTCGCCTGGTACGGGCCGCCCCCGCGGCGGAGCGCGCGGGCTGGGACCCGGATGGCACCGTCCTCGTCACCGGCGGCACCGGCTCGCTGGGCGCCCTGCTGGCCCGGCACCTGGTCGAGCGGCACGGCGTACGGCACCTGGTGCTGGCCAGCCGGCGCGGGCCGGACGCCGAGGGCGCGCGGGAGCTGGTGGCCGAGCTGACGGGGCTCGGCGCGACGACCGTACAGGTGGCCGCCTGCGACATCGCCGACCGCGAGGCGGTCGCGGCCCTGCTGGACTCCGTACCCGACGCTCACCCGCTGACCGCCGTCCTGCACACCGCGGGCGTCCTGGACGACGGTGTGATCGGCACACTCGACCGGGAGCGCCTGGACCACGTGTTCGCGCCGAAGGTCACGGCCGTACACCACCTGGACGAGCTGACCCGCGGCCTGGACCTGACGACGTTCGCCGTGTTCTCCTCCGCCTCCGGGCTGTTCGGCTCGGCCGGCCAGGGCAACTACGCGGCGGCCAACGCCTGGCTGGACGCCGCGATGGCCCGGCGCCGGGCGGCCGGCCTGCCCGCGCTGTCCCTGGCCTGGGGACCCTGGGAGCAGACCACCGGCATGACCGCAGGCGCGGAAGCGGCGGCCCGCACCCGGAGCAGCCGGCGCGGTGGCATCCTGCCGCTCGCCCCGCAGGAGGGCATGGCCCTCTTCGACACCGCCCTGGCCGGCGACGACACGCTGCTCGTCCCGGTCAAGCTGGACCTCAGGGCCGTACGCGCCGAGGCGGCCACCGGCACGGGTGTGCCGCCGCTGCTGCGGCAACTCGTCCGCGCCGGCCGGCAGTCGGCGCGGGCCGCCGCGGGCGACGGCGGGGACGGCCTGCTGCGCCGGCTCGCCGGACTGGACCGCGAGCGGCAGGAGGCCGTGCTGCTGGACGTCGTCCGCGGGCATGTGGCCGCAGTGCTGGGCCACGCCGGAGCGGACGGTGTCGGTGCCGAGACGGCGTTCAAGGACGCCGGGTTCGACTCCCTCACCTCCGTGGAGCTGCGCAACCGGCTGCGCGCCGCGACCGGCGTCAACCTCTCCGCCACCGTGGTCTTCGACTACCCGACGCCGCTCGCCCTGGCCCGCCATCTGCACGGCGAACTCGACCCGGAGGGCACCGCCGGGCAGCGACCGCCGGCGGAGGCGGACGAGGAACGGCTGCGCCACGCGCTGCTCGCCCTCCCGCTGGAGCGGTTCCGGGAGGCCGGCCTGCTGGAGGCGCTGGTCGAGCTGGCCGCCCTGGAACCCGGCGCACCCGCGCCCGACGAACCGGACACCGCGCGGGGTGCGCTGGCCGACCTGGACGTCGACGACCTCGTACACCTCGCGCTCGGCGACAGCGAGTCCCTCGAAAGCTGACGCGGCACACGACTGATTGGGGCAGGGAACGTGAGTGCTTCCTACGAGAAGCTTGTCGAGGCGCTGCGGAAGTCGCTGGAAGAGGTCGGCACGCTGAAGAAGCGCAACCAGCAGCTGCTGGGCGCCTCACGCGAGCCGATCGCGATCGTCGGCATGGCGTGCCGGCTGCCCGGCGGAGTCAACACCCCCGAGGACCTGTGGGAGCTGGTCGCCGAGGGACGGGACGGCGTGTCGGGCTTCCCGGACGACCGCGGCTGGGACCTCGACACCCTGCTGGACGCCGACCCCGAGAAGACCGGCACCTCGTACGTCGACCAGGGCGGCTTCCTGCGGGGCGCCGGCCGGTTCGACGCGGCCTTCTTCGGGATCTCGCCGCGTGAGGCGCTGGCGATGGACCCGCAGCAGCGGCTGCTGCTGGAAACATCGTGGGAGGCGCTGGAGCGCGCCGGTATCGACCCCCTGTCGTTGAAGGGCACCGACGTCGGCGTCTTCAACGGCATCATGGGCGTCGACTACTTCGCCGGCGGCAGCGTCCCGCCCGAACTGGAGGGCTTCACCGGCACCGGCGCCGCCGCCAGCGTGGCCTCCGGCCGCGTCTCCTACGTCTTCGGCTTCGAAGGCCCCGCGGTCACGCTCGACACCGCCTGCTCGTCCTCCCTGGTCGCCATCCACCTCGCCGTGCAGGCGCTGCGCCGGGGAGAGTGCACGATGGCCCTGGCGGGCGGTGCCACCGTCATGGCCACACCCGGCCTGTTCATCGACTTCTCCCGGCAGCGCGGCCTCGCCGCCGACGGCCGCTGCAAGGCCTACGCGTCGGCCGCCGACGGCACCGGCTGGGCCGAGGGCGCGGGTGTCGTCGTACTCGAACGCCTCTCGGAGGCCCGGCGCAAGGGCCACCGGGTGCTGGCCGTCGTGCGCGGTACGGCGGTCAACCAGGACGGCGCGTCGAACGGCCTGACCGCCCCGAACGGCCCCTCGCAGCAGCGGGTGATCCGCAAGGCGCTCGCCAGCGCGGGTCTGACGCCGGCGGACGTGGACGCGGTGGAGGGCCACGGCACGGGTACCGTCCTCGGCGACCCGATCGAGGCACAGGCGCTCATCGCGACCTACGGCCAGGACCGTGAACAGCCCTTGTGGCTCGGCTCGTTGAAGTCGAACATCGGGCACACCCAGGCCGCTGCCGGTGTCGCCGGCGTCATCAAGATGATCCAGGCCCTGCGCCATGGTGTGCTCCCGGCCACCCTGCACGTCGACGAACCGTCCCCCCGCGTCGACTGGGACGCGGGGGCCGTACGGCTGCTCACGGAGTCCCGCGCGTGGCCGCACCTGGACCGGCCGCGCCGCGTCGGCGTCTCCGGGTTCGGCGTCAGCGGCACCAACGCGCACGTGATCCTGGAGCAGGCCCCCGAGGAGCCCGGCACCGAGCCGGTGGCCGCGGCCGACGGCCCGCTGCCGGTCGTGGTGTCGGCCCGGACCACCGGCGCCCTCGCCGGACAGGCCGAACGCCTGGCGGACTTCGTCGCCGGCACCGACACCCCGCTGCCGGTCGTCGTCGGAGCGCTGGTCGCCCGACGCGCGGCCCACCCCGAGCGGGCCGTGCTCCTCGCCGGCTCGCGGGACGAGGCCCTGACCGGCCTGCGGGCACTGGCCGACGGCGAGACGACGGCCTCTTCGCTGATCACGGGCTCGGCCACCGACGGCAAGACGGTGTTCGTGTTCCCGGGTCAGGGCTCGCAACGCGTGGGTATGGGCCGGGAGTTGTACGAGCGGTTTCCGGTGTTCGCGCGGGCGTTGGATGAGGCGTGTGCGGCGCTGGACGCCCATTTGGATCACTCGGTGAAGGATGTGATCTTCGGGGCTGGTGAGGGTCTGCTGGACCAGACGGTGTTCACGCAGGCGGGGCTGTTCGCGGTGGAGTCGGCGTTGTTCCGGCTGGTGGAGTCGTGGGGTGTGCGGCCGGATGTGGTGGCCGGGCACTCCATTGGCGAGGTGGTGGCGGCTCATGTGGCGGGTGTGCTGTCGCTGGAGGATGCGGCGGCGCTGGTGGCGGCACGCGGCCGGTTGATGCAGGCGTTGCCGTCGGGCGGTGCGATGGTGGCCGTCGCCGCGACCGAGGCAGAGGTCGCTGAACACCTCGGTGATGGCGTGGACTTGGCTGCGGTGAACGCTCCGGGTTCGGTGGTCCTGTCCGGCGAAGAGGCGGCTGTTGGCGCGGTTGCGGAGCAGCTGCGCGAGCAGGGCCGCCGGGTCAAGCGGCTCACCGTCTCTCACGCGTTCCACTCGGCGTTGATGGAGCCGATGCTGTCCGACTTCGCCGAG
>NZ_JBEYYR010000062.1:0-27423 GCF_040645635.1 Streptomyces sp. NPDC046727 | reverse complement strand
CACGCAGGCCGCGGGCCTTGAGCAGCATGCCCAGGCTGGAGGCGGTCAGACCCTTGCCGAGCGAGGAGGCGACACCCCCGGTGACGAAGATGTGCCTGGTCGTCGTCGCTGTGTTGCTTCGCAAAGCCGTGGGCGGCATGGCCAAGAGGGGGCTCCCGTGGTCGCGGTGAGTTCGGGGCTTGGGGCCTAACGGCGCGGCGTGTCCGTGCCGGGGCCGAACTTGTAGGTGCGGGTGACGATCCCGGTGTCCAGGCCGAGTACGTCCTCGGCCGGTCCGAGGGCGTCGACGAGGAAGTCGTGGACGTCCGTCTCGTGCGTGAGGCACACCTCCGCCAGGAGGTTGTACGGCCCCGTGACGGCCGTGCAGGAGTGCACGTCCCGGTGCGCGGCCAGCGTGGCGCTCACCTTCTCCAGTCCCGCCGGGCGGACCCTCAGCCGCAGCAGGGCCCGCGCCGGCCGGTCCAGCAGGGCGGGGTCCACCACGGTGCGCAGCCTGAGCACCCGGCGCTCCAGCAGCGACGCGACCCGGCGGCCGGCCGTGGCCGTGGAGAAGCCCAGTTCCCTGGCCAGGTCGGTGAGGGAGACCCGGGCGTTGGCCCGCAGCAGTCCGGCGACCCGTTCGTCGGTGGGCGTCAGGTCGTACCGGTCCGCGAGCGTGGGCAGGGGCTGGACCAGGCTGGCCCGCAAGAGCTTCTCCTCCTCGTCGGTGAGAACCGGGGCGTACCACTCGGCTCCCGTCTTGAACGACCGCAGGGTGACGCACACGTCGCGCACCTCCGCGTCGGGGAGGTCCGGTACCCCTTCCGCCAGGGCGTGCAGGAGCGGTCGCGTCGGCACCGCCAGCTCGCACCACAGCAGGCCCGGCGCACCGCTCACTGCGGCGACGTTAAGCGCATCCACGCGCCGCGCCAATGCGTCACCAACGGCTTCCAGACAACCGGGCCGGGACTTCAGGCGCAGCCAGGCCGTGTGGCCGAGCGGGCAGCGCAACCGGTCGTACTCCGCGGTGAAGTGGACCAGGCCCAAGGCCAGCAGGCGCTGGAGCCGGCGGGCCACGGAGCGTTCGTGCTCGCCCAGGATGCGGCCGACCTCTGCCACGCCGGCCCGCGGGTTGATCTGGAGGGCAGCGATGATTCGTCGGTCAATTACATCGAGGATGTCGGAATCATTCATCGGGACCACATGATGGCAGGATCTTTATCAAGAAGAACAGTGGTGTTGTCGCAACCGATCACATGAGACAGACTGTTGCATCGTCACCAACCGTGACGCGTGGTGAGCTTGTTGTACCCGCACAGGCCGGTCAGGCCGAGAGGACAGAGCTTGTTAGGCGAGAGCACCTCCGCAGCAGTCGACAACCCGGTCACCTCCCGTCAGTTCCGCTCCGTGCTGGGGCATTTCTGTTCCGGCATCACCGTGGTCACCGGCATGGGGGCCGAGACGCCGATGGGTTTCACCTGTCAGGCGTTCTCCTCCCTGTCGCTCGACCCACCACGCGTCGTGCTGTGCGTCAGCCGCACCTCGTCCAGCTGGCCCGCGATCAGCGGCAGTACCTTCTTCTGCGTCAACGTGCTGGCGCAGCGGCAACGGGCGCTCAGTGACCGGTTCGCCCGGTCCGGCGGCGACAAGTTCCACGGCGTCGACTGGGATCTGTCACCCGACGGCTCGCCCCGGCTCGCCGGCGCCTCCGCGTGGATCGACTGCCGGCTGCATGCCGAGCACGACGGCGGAGACCATCTCCTGGTCATCGCAGACGTACGCCGGCTCGTCGCACCGGCCGAGGACCGCCCGCCACTGCTGTACCACCGGGGCCGGTACGCACGGCTCGACGACACCCCCTGACCATCGGCCACCGACGGATCCAGGCCGTTGACACGCGTCACGGCCCTGGTACGTCCCGACGGCCGGCCGGGAGCGCGCTGCCCGCCGCCCGGTCCACCGGCCCCCGACGCCGTCGTACCCCTGGTCCCGTACCCCCTGCCTGGCTGCCCGCACGCCGCCCCAGGTCTCGAACGGCCTTGATCGCAGGGACCTATCCATCCTGAACATTCCTGAGCACCCCTGAACATCCCTGAAGAGGAGCACCGCACATGGCGGAGAACATCGTTGTCGACGCGCCCGAGCCCGCGGACCGAGTCCTGAGCGGCCTCGACGTCTTCGTCGGCGGCCCCATCCAGCACGCCATCCTGGGCAGCGGATTCGTCGGAGGGTTACAGGACGCCATCACCACGGCCATCGGCACCGTCACCGAGCACGGTGCCACCGTCTTCTCGGCGCACGTGGTGGAGAAGTTCGGGGAGCGGACCGCGGCCTTCACCCCGGAGCAGGTGTCGGTGCGCGACTTCCGCTGGATGAAGAAGTGCGACGTCTTCGTCCCCGTCCTGCCGCTGCTGGACGACGGCACCCTGCGCCGCACCGACGGCACCCATGTCGAGCTGGGCTGGGCCACGGCCCTGGGCCGCCCCATCGTGATGATCACCAAGCAGCCCTTCGCCGAGTCCGCGAGCCACCTGCTCAAGGGCCTGCACCGGGTGGGCGCCGTCCAGGTCATCGACTTCGACGACTTCACACAGAAGCCCGCGCTGCTGGTCGACGCCGTCCTCGCGGCCACCGAGCGCCAGCGCGAGGCGATCGGCGCCGGCCTCGTCGCCTGACCCGCCCAGCGCCCCGCAACCATCCGCCGGACGGAGTGAGAAGTGCCCGACTTGGCCGTACTGGGCCTGCCGATCGCCAACCCCGTGATCGTGGGATCCGGGTTGCTGACGGACCAGGAACGCAACATCCGCAGACTGATCGAAAGGGGAGCCGGTGCCGTAGTCACCAAGACCATCCACCCCAGTCCGCCGACCGGGCTCGACGAGCGCATCCTGCGGCTGCCCGTCGGCATGCTCAACAGCACCACGTACTCCAAACGCCCCGTCAACCACTGGCTGGGAGTGCTGCGTTCGTTCGCCGAGGACGGTCTGCCCGTCATCGCCTCGCTGCACGCCGACACCCCCGCCGAACTCGCCGCCCTCGCCAAGGACGTGGAGGCCACCGGCTGCCGGGCGCTGGAGCTGGGCATCTCCTGCCTCAACGAGGAGGACGGCCTGGACGACGACAACCCCGACCGGGTCTACGCCTACACCGCCGAGACCCGCAGCCGCACGAGCCTCCCGCTCGCCGTGAAGCTGGCCATCGGCGAGGGGCTGCACGACCGGGTCCGCGCGGCCATCGCCGGCGGGGCGGACGCCATCACCGTCAGCGACACCATCGCCGGAGCCGCCGTGGCACCGGCCACCGGCGACCTCGAACTGGGCGGAGTCTTCGGCTACTCGGGCCCCGGCATCAAACCGCTCGTCCTCGCCGCCATCTGGCAGCTGCGCCGACGCGGCTTCGACCTGCCGATCCTGGCCAGCGGCGGAGTCACGGGCGGCCGGGACGTGGCCGACTACCTCGCCGTGGGCGCCCACGCGGCCCAGGTCTACACGGCCCTGCACACCGACATGTACGACACCCTCCAGCGCATCCTCGCGGAGACCCGGGACCTCGTGGGTCCCGGGAGCCAGGACCCGGCGCCGGCGGACACACCGAAGGAGGCCCGGGCATGAGCGACGACCGCACCGCGCCACGGCGGCTGACCGACCTGACGAGCACCCAGGTCACCGACGCCGTACGGGGCAGGACGGTGGTGTGGCCCATCGGGGCCGTGGAGCAGCACGGCCCGCACCTGCCGCTCTCCGTCGACCTGCTCCTCGCCCAGGCCTTCGCCGACGGCATCGCCCGGGAACTGGACGCCTTCACCCTGCCCGCGCAGGCCATCGGCGCCCGCTCGCTCCCGCAGAGCGGCGGCGGCCTCCACTTCCCCGGCACCGTACATGTCACCGGCGGCACACTGATCGACCTCCTGCGGGAGACGATCACCTCCCTGGTCCAGCTGCCCATGGCCCGCCTCGTCGTGGTCAACGGCCACTACGAGAACGAACCGTTCCTCTTCGAGGCCCTCGACCAGGTGCGCCAGCAGGGACTGCTGGACAGCACCGAGGTGTTCGCGTTCAGCTGGTGGAGCCTGGTGCGGGACACCTGGACCGACGCCGAGATCACCGAGTTCCCCGGCTGGCACGCCGAGCACGCCGGAGTGACCGAGACCAGCCTGATGCTGCACCTGCACCCGGACCTCGTCACCGGAGAACGCCCGGACCACGACCGCCCGCCCCGGGCCGGCGTGTACCTGCACCCCGTCGACGTCGAGCAGATCAGCAACCGCGGCATCCTGTCGTCCACCTCCGGATCCAGTGCCGCGCTCGGCGAGAAGCTCCTGCGCCATGTCCTCGACGAGGCGGTCGGACTGGTGCGCGAGGGCGAGGGGCTGCTCTTCGCCCAGGCCCGCCCCGACCGCCGCTCCCTGACCAGCGACCGCCGCTCCCGCACCGCCGCGCGCCGCACCGCCCAGCCCGGAGGAACACACCCGTGACCCGCAGGTTCCACCTCGCCTTCATCTTCAACTTCACCCCCGACGACTGGCAGGGCCCGTTCGGCACCGGCGGCTCCCCCTGGGACGGCCGGTTCCACACCGAGGTCGCCCAGGCCCTGGAGCGCGCCTGCTTCGACTATGTGATCGTCGAGGACAAGCTGATGGTCCCGGAGAGCTACGGCGGCACCTCGGAGGCCGCCCTCAAGCAGGCCATGGTCGTCCCCAAGCACGACCCGGTGCCGCTCGCCGTGGCCATGGGCCTGGCCACCACCCGTCTCGGCATCGTGGCCACGCTGTCCACCCTGGCCTACCCGCCGTTCATGACCGCACGGCTCTCCTCCACCATGGACAGCATGCTCGGCGGCCGGTTCGGCTGGAACATCGTCACCAGCGCCGAGGACCTGGCCGCCCGGAACTTCGGCCTGGACAAGCTGCCGCCGCGGGACGTCCGCTACGAGATGGCCGACGAGTACGTCGACGTCGTCAAGCAGCTGTTCGCGTCCTGGGACCCGGACGCGGTCGTCCTGGACCGGGAGAACGGCGTCTACGCCGACCACACCAAGGTCCGGCCCATCCATTTCCAGGGCAAGTACTTCAGCGTGCGCGGCCCGCTCAACACCGTCCCCTCGCCCCAGCACCGGCCCGCGTTCGTCCAGGCCGGCGCCTCACCACGGGGCCGGGCGTTCGCGGCGCGCAACGCGGACTCCATCATCGCCATCGCCAGCGGCCCCGAGAGCATGCGGGAGTTCCGCGACGACGTACGGCGCCGGGCCGAGGAGAACGGCCGCAACCCGGACTCCGTCAAGGTGCTGTTCTGCGTCACGCCGACGCTCGGCGAGACGGAGCGGGACGCCCGCGAGAAGCAGGCCCGCATGGTCTCCTCCCCGCAGTTCATCCAGGACATCCTGGCCCAGGTGTCGGCCCTCACCGAGATCGACTTCGCCCAGTTCGACCTGGACAAGCCGCTGCCGTACCAGCTGACCACCAACGGCGAGCAGGGCACACTCGACAAGTTCCAGCAGTGGGGGAGCGGCAAGACCCTGCGGGAACTCGTCATCGACGGGGCCGGCGGGCTCGTGTCCTCCGTGGACCTGGTGGGCACCCCGGACCAGGTCGCCGAGCGGATGGGCGAGGTGATGGAGGAGGCCGGCGGCGACGGGTTCATGATCACCACGCCACTGCTGCGACTGAACCGGCGCTACATCGCCGAGGTCACGGACGGACTCGTCCCGGCGCTCCAGCGACGCGGACTGACCCGCACCGCCTACACACCGGGCAACACCCTCCGGCAGAACCTCGCGGAGTTCTGACCGGCGCGGCCGGGAAGCCGTCCGGCTCCCGCTCTCAGACCGGGGGCCGGGAGCCGGACGGGGCCGCTGCGCGTACCTGCTCGCGGTACCAGTGCCCCCACTTGTCCAGCTCCGCGGTGATGGCGTCCAGGCTGTGGCCGACGTCGGTGAGCGCGTACTCCACCCGCGGCGGCACCTCCCGGTACACCGTCCGCGACACCAGCCCGTCCTCCTCCAGCTCGCGCAGCTGGCGGGTCAGCATGCGCTGGGTCACCCCGGGCAGTGCGCGCCGCAGCTCGCCGAACCGGTGCGTGCCGGCCACCAGCTGCTTCAGAATGGCCAGCTTCCAGCGGCCCCCCAGGATCTCCATCGCGAACTCGACGGCGCACTGATCCGGTGAATCCTCGACGCTCGAACGCACCGCTGACCTCCATGGGTATACCGAGTGGCACTAGGCCACAGAAATGACCGTACTTGCGGCCCGAGTTGGTACCTCCAGAAACTGAGGATATGTCACACAAGGAAGCGCCGGCAGCGCCTCGCACGGTCGGCGGGACGGCAGAGCAGGAAGACGCGGCCCGTATCCACCGAAGGCGCTGGCTGGTCCTCGCCGTGGTCTCGGGCAGCCTCCTGCTGTGCGGAACCGACCTCACCGTGCTGCACGTCGCCGTGCCCCGGATGAGCCGGGAACTGGAGCCGTCGCCCGCGCAGTTGCTGTGGATCGTCGACGTCTACTCCCTCACGCTCGCCGCGCTGCTGGTGACCTGTGGCACCCTCGGCGACCGGATCGGCCGGCGCCGCATGGTGCTCAGCGGCTTCTTCACCTTCGGCCTCGCCTCGACGGCCTGCGCCTTCGCCACGACCACCGCACAGCTGATCGCGGCCCGCGCCGCGCTCGGCGTCGGCGCGGCCATGATCATGGCGTCCACGGTGGCGATCATCCGGGTCGTCTTCACCGACGACCGCGAACGGGCCGTCGCCATCGGCATCTGGACCGCAGCGCACAGCGTCGGCGCGACGATCGGCCCCCTCGTCGGCGGACTCGTCACCGAGAAGTGGGGCTGGGGCGCGGTCTTCCTGATCAACGTGCCCGTCATCGTCGTCATCCTGGCCGTCGGCGCCCGGGTCATCCCCGAGTCCCGCAACCCGCTCCCGCGCCGCTGGGACGTGGCCAGCGTGGCGCTCTCCGTCACCGGCCTGGCCGGCGTGGTCTACGCCCTCAAGCAGGCCGGCGAACACGCGGGTGTCAACGGCGTCATCCTCACCACCGCCGTCGCCGGCGCCGTCCTGCTGTACGTCTTCGTCCGCCGCCAGCGCCGCATCCCCGAACCCCTGCTGGACTTCTCCCTCTTCCGGGAACGCCGGTTCACCACCGCGACCCTGTGTGTGATCGGCTGCTTCGGCAGCTATGTCGCGCTGCTGTTCTTCCTCACCCAGTGGCTCCAGCAGGTCGGCGCGTACTCCCCGCTGCGCGCCGGTCTGGCGCTGATGCCGCTCGCCGGCGCCAACGCGGTCGGCGCGGTGACGGCACCCTGGGCCGCGAACCGCTGGGGCAACCGCTGGTCGCTCACCGGTGCCCTCGCCCTGTTCGCCGCCGCCATGGCCGCCATCGCCCTCACCGGCGACACCGGCCACTACGGCGCCCTGCTCGCCCCGCTGGTCTGCGCGGGATACGGCGCGGGCATCGTGATGACCCTCGGCGCCGACTCCATCATGAGCGCGGCCCAGCCCGAGCGGTCCGGGGAGGCCGCCGCCATCCAGGAGACCTCCTTCGAACTCGGCGCGGGCCTCGGCGTCGCCGTCCTCGGCACCGTCCTGACCGCCGCCTACCGCACCGGCCTGCCGTCCGTCCCCGGGCTCGACACCGGCGAACGGTCCACGGCCGAGAAGTCCTTCGCAGCCATGGAAGGACTGGCCCCGCACCTGCCGGACCGCACCGCCGACGCCCTGCTGCGCGCCGGACAGCACGCCTACGACCGCGGCTTCACCGCCGTGACGGCCATCGCCGCACTCGGCCTCGCCGGCACCGCACTGCTGGCCGCCCTGCTGCTGCGCCCCCGCCCGGCGGACGACTGAACCGCCGGCGGCGGCCAACGGGACGATGAGGGGCGTGCCCGCCGGCACGGGACCCGACGGGCACGCCCGCCCCGTCACGCCCCGTATCCGCCGTCCACCGAGAACTCGGCGCCCGTCACGTACGCCGCATCCGGCCCCGCCAGGAACGCCACCGTGGACGCCACCTCCTCGGCCGTACCGAAGCGGCCCAGGGCGGTCATGGCCGCCTGGCCGGACGCGTACGGACCGTCCGCGGGGTTCATGTCGGTGTCGGTCGGCCCCGGGTGCACGACGTTCGCCGTGATACCGCGCCCGGCCAGCTCCCGGGCCAGCGCCTTCGTCAGCCCGACCATGGCCGACTTGCTCATCGCGTACAGCGTGGCCCCGGGCCCCGGCACGCGCGCGGTGACGCAGCTGCCGATGGTGATGATCCGCCCGCCGGCACCCATGAGCGCGGCGGCGGACTGGGCGGCCAGGAACACTCCGCGCACGTTCACGGCGAGCAGCCGGTCGACGTCGGCGAGGGTCAGGCTCTCCAGCGGGGCCATCAGCCCGGTGGCCGCGTTGTTCACCAGCACGTCCAGGCCGCCCAGTTCCTCCGCCGCGCGCCGTACCGCGCCCGCCGCCTCCGCCGCGTCCGCGGAGTCCGCGCGCAGGGCCACCGCCCGCCGGCCCAGCGCCTCGATGTCCCGGACCACCGCCTCGGCCGCGTCCTTGCCGTGCACATAGGTCACGGCCACGTCCGCGCCCTCCCGCGCCAGTCGCCGTGCCGTCGCCGCACCGATACCCCGGCTGCCGCCCGTGACCAGTACCGTCCTGCCGTTCAGGTTTCCTCGTGAAGTCATGGCTCCATCCCATCCGACAGGCGCGAGGGGCACCGGCGGGGAACGGACATCGAGCTCGGCAGCCGTGGCGGCCGGCCCGCGCTCAGTCCTGCCGGACCCCACGCGGGCTGATCAGCCCGGTCTCGTAGGCGAGGATCGTGGCCTGGACCCGGTCGCGCAGTCCGAGCTTGGACAGCAGGGCGTTCACATGACTCTTCACCGTGCCCGTGGTGACGCCGAGTTCGGCGCCGATCTCGGCGTTGGTCAGACCGGAGGCGATCTTCAGCAGGACCTCCCGCTCCCGCTGGGTGAGCCGGCCGAGGGGCCCGCCGGCCGAGGGCGGGGGCGGGGCACCGCGCGCGAAGGTGTCGATGAGGCGGCGGGTCACGGCGGGTGCCAGGATGCCGTCGCCGCCCGCGACGACCCGGATCGCGGACAGCAGCTCCTCGGGCCGGGCGTCCTTCAGCAGGAACCCGGACGCCCCGGCGCGCAGCGCCTCGTACACGTACTCGTCCAGGTCGAACGTGGTGAGCACCAGCACCCGGGGCCCGCCCGCCGTCGCGGTGATCAGCCGGGTCGCGGTGAGTCCGTCCATGCCCGGCATCCGGATGTCCATCAGCACGACGTCGGCCGCCCCGGCCACGGCGAGCGACACGGCCGTCGCCCCGTCACCGGCCTCGGCCACCACGGACAGATCGGGTTCGGCGTCCACGATGGCCGCGAACCCGGCCCGGACCACGGCCTGGTCGTCGACGACGATCACGCGAACGGCGACGGGGACACCTCCTGGACGGGGGCCGGAACGACTCCGGCCGGCAGCGACACCCGTAGCGTACCGGCCGGCTCGCACTGGATCCGCCCCTCGCCCGCGGCGACCTGCACCCGAAGCCGCTCGGCGACCGGGCCCGCGACGGCCAGCCGTACCCCCGTCACCGTGATCCGCAGGGTGCCGCGGCGACGCCGCAGGGTCACCCGCGCCGGCCCGAGATCACCCGCGCCGAGCGCCGCCTCGACGATCCGGTACACCGAGACCTGCACGGACGGCGGCAGTTCCCGGGCCGCCTCCGGCAGACCGCGCAGCCGTACGTCGCGGCCGGCGGAACGCAGCGCGTCGCACAGGGCGTCGAGGTCGGCGGCGGTCGGGGAGGGAGCGAGCGGGCCGGCGGGCTCCGCGCCGTCGCCGAGGCTGTGCAGCATCTCCCGCATCGCGGCCAGCGCCGCACGCGCGGCGTCGGCCACCTCCGCCGGATCGCCGCGCCGGGCCGCACCGACGAGGGCCCGAGTGTGCGCCAGTACGGCGTCCCGCAACGTGGCCGCCAGCCGCTGCCGTTCGGCCTCCGCGGCCCGGTCCGCCTGCCACATCGAGCTGGCGAACGCGAAGTCGTCGTACGCCAGGGCCCGCAGCCGGCGACGCCGTACGACGAGCCCGGCACCCCACACCGCCACGAACACCGGGGCCAGCAGGACGGACAGGATGAAGGCCAGCACGACGGCCTCGGCCGGGCTCATCGGCTCACCCGCCACCGAGCCGTCGGCGCACGCCGTGACCGTCACGGCGCAGGCCGCCCCGAGCGTCGCCGCGACCGGCGCCGGCCAGGTACGGGCCGCCCCCTGCCCGTACGCGGCGACCGCGTACCCGGCCAGCGTCTCCACGAGCATCCCGCCGACGAGCAACTCCGCCACCTCGGACGGCAGAGGCACCGCGACGGCGGCCACCGGCCACAGGCCCGCCGTCGACAGGACGGCGAGGAAGACGGCCCACGGAGCACGTCGGCGCCACAGCAGGGGCAGCGCGTGCAGCACCAGCAGTCCGCAGACGACCAGCAGCGCCGGCAGCGCGGCGTGCCGGGCGGCGGCGGACCAGTCCTCCGTGAGCGCCAGAGCGAAGGAGACGGGCAGGATCATCGCGGTCAGCGCCACGGCGGGATCGGCGAGCCGCTGCTCCCGCAGGACGTCACGCCGCCAGCCGGGCTCGTCCGGCCGCCGCGGCTCGGCACCGTCGGGCAGCGTCGCGTGGACCCGCCAGCCGCCCTCCCGCGTGGGCCCGGCGGTCAGTTCGCCCCCGACCGAGGCGGCCCGCTCCCGCATCCCGGAGACTCCGCGCCCCGCGCCGAGGCCCCCGGCACCCTGCGGCGCGGTACGCGGCGGCGCGTTCTCCACGGTCAGTTCGAGCAGACCGTCCGTCCGCCGCACGAGCACCCGGGCGGGGGCGCCGGGCGCGTACCGCAGCGCGTTGGTGAGAGCCTCGCGGACGATGCCGTGGACGGCCTCGGCCGCCGGGCCGGCCAGATCGTCGGGGATCCGCGCGGTGACCGGACGGCCCAGCCGGCCGAACCCGGCGATCAGTTCCTCGATCCGCCCGCTCATCGGCCGGTGGTCCGGGTGGTCGGTGTCCCGTAGCAGTCCCACGAGCCGCTGCAGGGCCGTGAGGGTCTCGGCGCCGGTGCGCTCCGCGAACGACAGCGCCTCGGCGGCCAGGTCGGGTCTGCTGCCCTGGAGCCTGCGCGCGGCGTCGACGGTGACCACGACCGAGGTGAGGTGATGGGCACTCACATCGTGCAGCTCCCGGGCCAGCCGCCGGCGCTCCTGCTCGCCCGCCAGCCTACGGGCGTGCTCCGCCCCGGCCAGCCGCCGCGTCGCGGTCAGCCGGCCGGCGATCCACTGCCGCCGGGCCTCGCCGAGTCCCGCGCACAGCACATACACACCGAGGGCGAGGGCCATGTCCGACAGCAGCGGGGGGCGCATGCCTTCCTGTACGGCGGCGAGCACCCACTCGACGCCCACGACGGCGGCCACGGCCCGTACCGTCACCGGCACGGGGCAGCGCACGGCGACGGAGTACAGGGCGATCGGCGGACCGAGGCCGAGATAGCCGTCCGGCGAGGCCAGCGCGCCGACGACCAGGGCACCCAGGGTCCAGGCCAGCGCCCGCACGGGAGCGGTCCGGCGCCGCCCCAGTGCGGCCGTCTCCACGGCGAGCGCGCACACCACGCCGAGCAGGGCCGGCTCGCCGGGTGTGCCGTCGGGGCCCACCCCGGGCCAGAGCAGGGCGCCTTGCCCCGCGGCCAGCAGCAGGGGCAGGAGCCAGTTGCGTATCGTCTCCATGTCGCCGTCGAGCGTAGAGGCCGGCCCGTGCGGCGGGCACCGGACCCGAGGCCGAGATCCGTCTCCAACCTGGGGTAGAGACACCGACCAGGGGTGGAGACACCGGTTCATGCCGCGGGCCGATGGCGCACACGGGCGTCTTTCGGCAGGCTGACGGCATGACACAGCCACAACTCGCCGAGCAGCTCCCGTACCACCGCCTGGCCCGCCTCTCCCCGCGCCATCGGTGGTGGCGCCCCCTGCTCGGGACGCTCGTCGTGGCCGTGGCGTACGTGATCACGCTGATCGTCCTCATGGTCTTCGTCGCCGCCCTGGGCTCGACCATGGGGTCCTCCGAAGACGCGGACGGCTGGCCGGAGTTCGGCCCCGTCCTGGGCACCGCCGTGGACCTGCTCACGATCGCGGCGGGCATACCGGTGCTGCTGCTGGTCGTGCGCTGGATCGAGGGCCGCCCGGCCGGCACGGTCTCCTCGGTGACCGGCCGGCTGAGATGGCGCTGGCTGGCGCTGTGCCTGCTGACCGCCGCGCCGATCCTCGGCCTCGCGATGGGCGGCATGTTCCTGCTGCCCGCGGACGCCGGCGAGGCGGACAGCCAGTGGGTGGGCTGGACGTCCTTCGGACAGGCCCTCGCCATGCTGGTGGTGCTGGTGCCCGTGCAGGCGGCCGCCGAGGAGTACGTCTTCCGTGGCTGGCTCACCCAGACCGTCGGCGCGTTCCTCCGCTCGCCGTGGGCCGCGCTCCTGCCCCAGGCCGTCCTGTTCGCCGCCGCCCACGGCTGGGGCACCGTCTGGGGCTTCGCCGACCTGGTGGTGTTCGGGGTGGCCGCGGGCTGGCTGACCTGGCGGACGGGCGGACTGGAGGCGTCCATAGCCCTGCACGCCGTCAACAACCTCCTCGCCTTCGGCGTCTCGGCCGCCGTCGTCGACGGACTCAGCAGCGACGAGACCGCGGCCGACGCGAACTGGCAGGTGGTCGCGATCGACGTGCTGAGCATCGCGCTGTACACGGCGGCCGTGGCGTGGTGGCTGCGCCGCCGCCAACTGGAGCACACGGCACCGGCACCGACACCCCAGCCGCAGGCGTACGCCATGGCGTACCCGTACAGTGCCCCGGTGCCACAGCAGTGGGCGGGGTATCCGGCCGCCGGTGCTCCTGTGCCGCCGCCGTGGGCGGGGCAGCCGGGGCAGGGTACGGGCGCTCCCTCGCCGTGGGCCGGACACCTGGGGCAGGGTACGGATGCTCCGTCGCCGTGGGCAGGGCATCCGGGCCCGGTCACGACGGCTCCGGCGCCGGGTACGGCCGTTCCGCCCACGGCTCCGGGCGCCGGCGGAGACAGCGCGGACCGCACCTGAGCCGCGGCCGGCCGCCGCGCGGGCTCCTCGGGATCAGGCGCTGTGCAGGGCCGTGTGCAGGGTGCGGACGGCCAGGTCGATGGCGGCCTGGGCCGCGTGCGTGCCCCGCAGGGCGTTGAGCATCACGAAGTCGTGGATGATCCCCTGGAAGCGGACGGCGGTGACGGGGACGCCGGCCTCGCGGAGCTTGTTGGCGTACGCCTCGCCCTCGTCGCGCAGCACGTCGGCCTCGCCGGTGATGACCAGGGCCGGGGCAGGCCCGTCAGTTGCTCGGTGGTGGCGCGCAGCGGGGAGGCGGTGATCTGGGCGCGCTCGCTCTCGTCGGTGGTGTACTGGTCCCAGAACCACTGCATGCCGTCGCGGCGCAGGAAGTACCCGTGGCGAACTGGTGGTACGACGGTGTGTCGAAGTTGGCGTCGGTGACCGAGTAGAACAGCACCTGCTGGAGCAGCGGGATCCCGCCGCGCTGCTTGGCCATCAGGGTGAGGGCGGCCGTCATGTTGCCGCCGACGGAGTCACCGGCCACGGCCAGCCGGGACGCGTCCAGACCCTTGCCGGGCATGCGCCGTGCGGGCACGCCCGGGGCGTCGAACAGCCGGCGCAGCGCCTCGGCGGGTTCCAGGACGGCTCGGCGGGCGGCCGACCCGCCCGGTTTCAGGCGGAGCCGGCCGTCCGGAAAGCGGTCGGCGGCCCAGTGTGCCCAGTGGACCGCGAGGGTGGTCCTGCCGATCCCGGCCGCGCCGTTGATCAATACGGCCGGTGAACACGGCGAGGTCCGGCGGCAGCTGGGCGGGCGGGGACGTAGGGCCGTACCGGCTCCGGACGGGCCTGTGCCCAGCCGGGTGGCCAGTTCGTGGCGTACGTCCTCGTAGCCGGTGAGCGCCTCCGCCTGCGGTCCGCGGGCCGCCGGCTGCGCAGGCTCGGCAGCACCCGGTCCGCGCCGCCGCACCGCAGTGCGGTGTCCGCCGCCGGCCGGACGATGGGGACGATCTCCCGGGCCACGGCCGCGAAGTGCGGGTGCGCCCGCACCGGTCCGGGCAGGCCGCCTATCACCGGGCCATGCCTCAGCCGCAGCGCGCCGGTGAAGTGCCGTACGGCCTGCTCAAAGCGCGCGGGGCGCCAGGCCGGGCTCCAGCCGGCGTGCGCAGTTCGCCGACATGGCGGTGGACCGTTCTGCGCGGCCGGGCCAGAGGACGTCGGCGATCCTGCCCTGCCCGTCCGCACGGGCTCCCGCCCGGACACCCCCGGTTCCGCCGGTCAACGGACGCGGGCGGCGATGGCCCGCGCACACACCAGGGACTCGGTGTGGGTCGTGTCCACCTCCAGGTCGTACGACACCCCCTCGTGCACCACGTCGGCCTGGCCCGAGGCCATGCCCTGGGCCCGGTCCCCACGGGCGATCTCCCGTGCCGCGGCGACCTCGGGTGCGCAGCGGACGCCGACCCACAGCACGTCCAGTCCGTCCAGGGCCTTCTGCCACCGCTGCTGGGAGGCCGCTCCGCCGAGGAAGACGTCGTCGACGACGACCCTGGCGCCGGCGCGGGCCGTCGCCGCGACGCCCTCCATCCAGGCCGCCTCCAGCGCCCGGAAATCCGTCCCGACCTGCACCGCGCCGTCCGCGGCGAACTCGATCCCGCCGTCCGTCCCCCGCAGCTTCGCGGGCAGTGCGTCGACGAGCGAGTCGATCCCGAACGCCAGCCAGGGTGCGGGCAGTACGTCCTGCAGGCAGCGCACGATCCCGGACTTCCCCGCGCTGGAACCGCCGTTGAGAATGATCACCTGAGTCGTCACCGGGCCAGAGTACGGACCCTGCCGACACGGCGGGTAACGAATTCCGGCGCCCGCCATGGGCCCGGCCGCAACTCCTGGAACCGTACGAGCTCCACGGCGTCCCGCGCACCAGCCGGCGCCCGGCCGCCCCGGGGACGCGCCCTGGAGTCGGCGCCGGGGCGCTGGACGAGGAACAGGGTGTTCAACGGCGCCTCCTCCGGTTCGTGGAGGAGGACGGAGCCGGCCGGAGTCGAGATACTCCTGGCACAGCGAGCGGGGCAGCACGCTGTAGCTGGCGCCCGCGCCGACCGCCGACAGCACCGCGTACAGGTTCGGCACGGTGACCGCGGCGCGGGCGGTGAGCTGCTTGCCGAAGACGGTCCGCCACCTCGTCGGCGAGCGGCACCGACTCCAGGGCGCGCCCCCGGGGCCGCCGGGTCGCGATCACCAGGTCGTGCCGGCCGGTCCGCATCTCCTCCAGCAGCGGCTCGGGCAGCCCCTGCGCGACCCGCAGTCGTACGCCGTCGGCCACGAGCGGCACCAGCGCGGGCAGGACGCGCACGCACAGCAGCTCCGACGGTCCGGCGAGATGCACGGGCGTGGTGTGCCCGGCCGACGGGCCGGCGCCCCCCAGGGCGGCGAGCGCGTCGAGCGGGCCCGCGGCCTGGGCGGCGAGTTCGTGGGCGACGGGAGTCGGTTCCACACCGCGCGGCAGCCGGGTGACGAGGTCGTCGTCCAGGGCGTCGACGCGGCCCGGGTCCGGCGGTTCCTGACCGACACCTCCATCTGGGAGTCGTACTACGACAACGTCGCCGACATCTCCTTTCCGCAGGGCGGCGGCCCCGTACCGGAGGTCGACCTCGTCTTCGGATTCCTGCCGCTGGACCCCCGTGGTGGAGTTCCAGGCCCCGGCACGCCGGAGCGGCGGCTCGACGTCCTGCACGCCTGGCTGGTGGAAGATCTGTCCGGAGGCCGGGTCCGTATCCTCACCCAGGAGACGCAGTTCGGCCGCCCCGCCGCCGAACTGGCCCGGCAGACGCCGAACCCGATGCCGAACGGCCACCAGGCGTGGCTGGACGGCCCGGTCCGTGCCGCCTCCGCCGCCACACACCCGTAGTCTTCAGGAAGTTGACGTCATGACCGACAAGCTCACCGTGAGTGTCCTGGGCACCGGCATCATGGGCGCCGCGATGGCCCGCAACCTCTTGCGGGCCGGACACACCGTCCGCGCCTGGAACCGCACCCGCGCCAAGGCCGAACCGCTCGCCGCCGACGGTGCGCACGTCGCCGGCACGCCCGCCGAGGCCGTCGAGGGCGCCGACGTCGTCCTGACCATGCTCCACGACGGCGCCGCCGCCCTGGATGTCATGCGCGAGGCCGCACCCGCACTGCGCTCGGGCGCCGCCTGGGTGCAGTCCACCACCGCCGGCATCGAGGCCATCGACGACCTGACCGCGTTCGCCCGCGAGCACGGCCTCGTCTTCTTCGACGCGCCGGTGCTGGGCACCCGCCAGCCCGCCGAGGCCGGTCAGCTCCTCGTCCTCGCCGCGGGCCCGAGCGAGCACCGGGCCGCGGTGATCCCGGTGTTCGACGCGGTCGGTGCCCGTACGGTGTGGACCGGCGAGGACGGCGCGGCCGGCAGCGCGACCCGGCTGAAGCTGGTCGCCAACAGCTGGGTCATCGCGGCCACCGCCGCGGCCGGCGAGGTGCTGGCCCTGGCGCAGGCGCTCGGCGTGGACCCGCAGAGCTTCTTCGACGCCATCGGCGGCGGCCCGCTGGACATGGGGTACCTGCGGGCCAAGTCGGCGCTCATCCTCGACGACCGGCTGTCCCCGGCCCAGTTCGCGGTGGGCACGGCCGCCAAGGACGCGCGGCTGATCGTCCAGGCGGGCGAACGGAACGGCCTGCGCCTGGACGTGGCCGCCGCGAGTGCGGAGCGCCTGGAGCGTGCCGCCGCGCAGGGCCATGCCGACGAGGACATGGCCGCCGCCTACTTCGCCAGCTTCGACCCCGCCGACCGGCCGTCCGCCTGAAGGATTTGCATGCCCGCGCGTTCGAGCGCGGCCACGGCGGTCCTGGCGTTAATCCGCTGAAGGCTGGCACCAGTGCCACTGGGGACGGGGGCGGACGGCTCATAGCCTCGGCTGTGTTCCCGGCACCGGCCGGGGGCGCTTTCGAAGGAGCCCTTCATGCATGCTCAGATCGTCCTGTTCGACGGCTTCGATCCGCTGGACGTCATCGCTCCCTTCGAGGTGCTGCACGGCGGCAGGGCCGCCTGCGGCGCGGTGAGTGTGGAACTCGTGTCCGCGGAGGGGCCACGGGAGGTGGTCAGCGGCACCGGCGGGCTGGCGCTGCGCGCCACCGCCGCCCTCGATCCGACAAGCGCGGGGCTGGTCCTGGTCCCCGGAGCCTCCGGCCGTATCGGTGAGCTCGGCGAGGTGCCCGACCGCGAGGCCGGGGCCGGGGAACGATCGCAGGACGATTCCATCCCCGTACTGCTCGGCCGCACCCTGACCACCGAACTGCCCGCGCTGCTCAAGGCCGCGATGGACGACCCGGACGTGACAGTCGCCGCCGTGTGCGGTGGCTCGATGATCCTGGCCATGGCCGGCCTGCTGGAAGGACGCCATGCCGTCACCCACCACCTGGGCATGGACCTGCTCGACGCCACCGGCGTCCACGCGGTGAACGCCCGCGTCGTCGACGACGGCGACCTGGTCACCGCCGGCGGCGTGACCTCCGGGCTCGATCTCGGGCTGTACCTCCTGGAACGCGAAGTGGGCCCGCGGATCGCCCACGCCGTCGAGGAACTGTTCGCGTACGAGCGCCGCGGCACCGTCTGGCGCGCCCGAGGCCCGGTGCCCGCCGGCTTCTGACCCGGCATCCTGGCCGGGGCGGATCATGTGACGGTGTCGGTGCCCTCCGTGGTGACGTCCGCCGTGCCCTTCGCCGTGTTCCCCTCCGCCGGTTCGCCCGGGACGGTGTAGAAGACGGACGAGCCCTGCTTGGTGCGCTGAGCGCCGTTCCTGGCCACGAGGTTCTCCAGGGTGGTGCGTACGACCTTGGTCTGGATCCCTCGGTCGGGGTGCGCCCGGCCCAGCGCCTCGGTGACCTCCGCGGCGGAGCGAGGTTCGCTCTGCTCGGCCAGGTGCCGGCGGACGAGTTCGATCAGCGTGGGCTGAGCGGCCTCGGAAGTCGCCTTCCTGGCAGGCGACTTCTGCACCGCGGTCTTCCCGGTCCCGGACTTTCCGGCCCCCGACTTCCCGGTTCCGGGCTTCCTGGTCTCGGCGCGCGGTGTGCCGCCGCTCTTCTTCCGGGGGGCGGGGACGACCGGGCTCCCGGCCGGCTGGGCGATGCCGAGGGCCTGCTGCATGTTCAGCAGGATGGCGTGGTCGTGCTGCAGGGTGGCCAACTGCTCCTGGAGAGCGGCGATTTCGGCCGTGATGCGTTCCTGTTCCTTGAGATTGTTCTCGAGATCGTTGGTCACCTGACTGACATATTGAGAGGTCAATTCGGTGACGGGGCCAACGCTTTCCGGCATCTCTTTCCTCCGCTCCTGACGGTGCGACACCTGGATGATACGGGCGGGTCGACCGGTTTTCACCGTTGGCGAGGCGGCAATGACAGACCGATCGCCTGTTTCAGCCCTGGTACCCGCATCGTCAGTATCCCGTCAACAGGCCCGGCGACATGTGCCGCCGTCGCCTCGCTGAGGGCCCTTGCGCCAAGTGCCGGCGGAACCACGTGTAGCGTGGCGATCATGGGGGACTGGGGTCTGCGGCAGGCGTCGGTGTCGGACGTCGAGATGGTGGCCGAGTTGCGGGCCGTGGTGCTGCGGGCGGACCTGGAACGACTCGGGCGGTACGACGAGCAGCGGGTACGGCAGCGGTTGCGGGACGGGTTCGACCCGGCACACACCTGGGTGATCGAGGTGGCCGACACGTTCGCCGGCTGTGTGGCGCTCCGCCCTGACCAGGACGCCCAGTGGCTGGAGCACTTCTACCTGACCCCGCGTCTGCAGGGCGGCGGCATCGGTTCCGGCGTGCTGCGCGCGTTGCTGGAGCGCTGTGACCGGGAGGGCGCGCTCGTCCGGCTGAACGTGCTGCAGGGCAGCCCGGCCCGGCGGCTGTACGAGCGGCACGGATTCACGGTGGAGACCGAGGATCCCGTGGACGTGTTCATGGTGCGCCGGCCGGGCAGCGCCCCGGCCCGGAAGCCGCTCTGACCGGTTCGACACCGACGACCGCGCGCAGCCGTCCCTCGACGAACGGCGCCGGTGCCTGGTCGACGGACCACGGCTCGACGGAGCCGGCCTCGTGCAGACAGGTCAGCCGGCTCAGCTGCGCGGCCTTGGTCGGATACCAGGTCCGCGTCACATACCCGTTGGGTCCGCGTACGATCGCCAGGGCCTCGCCCCGCACCGGCTCCCGCCACGGGTCGTTGCTGCGCGCCATGTGTCCGACGAGGGAGCCGGGATCGGTCTCTCGGTCGGGACGGTCGAGGTCGGCGATCAGCATGCCGTTCACCTCGCGCCACGCTTGACCTTGCCCTCGGGGGCAAGGTCAAGCGCGCGACCGGCCGGGCAGGCGAGCCGTCACCCTCCCGTCACCGGCAGGGTGAGCGTGGCCGGGTGTCGCGCTGGGCGTGGCGGTGGCGGGCACGGTCGCGTTCGAGACCGGAGGCGGTCGCCGCGACCGGGACCGGTGGCCCGCCGGGGCACGAGCGTGAGCGGTCCTTCGACGAGGGGTGGCTGTTCCTGCGCGGCGATGCCGCCGGCGCCGAGTCGCCCAGGTACGACGACGGCGGCTGGAGACGGCTCGATCTCCCCCACGACTGGAGCATCGAGAGCCGAGCGCCTGCCGCCGGGTCACGCCGCGGCCGTCCCGCTGTTCCATGGTCCCCCTCTCTCACCGGGCAAGCGACGGCGGTCCCTGCGCTTCGGACACCGCGGTGGCGGACTGTCAGCCCTGGACCAGAGCCACGATTTCGGCCGGGTCGAGTGTCCGGCCGTAGACCCGGAAGTCGTCCACGGCTCCCTTCAGATACGGGTCCCGGTACTGGGACCTGCCGATGTAGGCGGCCCGGATGTGGTTGCCGAAGAAGCGGGGTTCGACGGTGACGGCGGTGTTCCGGCCCGTCTCGCGGCCGTCGACGTACAGCACGGCGGTGCCGGAACCGTAGGCGACGGCCACGTGGACCCACCGGTCCGTCGGCAGCGGGTCGGCGTCGATGCGCTGCTCCGCGCCCCCGCCGCCCGCGGTGATCGCGTAGCGGAGGGTGCCGGCGTCGCTGAGCGGGGTCAGGAACATGTTGGCGCTGACGCCGGTGCCGATGTCGAAGATCCGGCTCCAGGCGGCAGGCTGCCCGGTCAGCTTCACCCAGGCCGCGATCGAGTAGGCGGACGCGCCCGCCAGCAGGTCCGCGGCGAGGACGACATGACCGTCCGCGCCGTCCAGCGCCACGGCCCCGCCGCTGTGCCCCTGTGTCCAGGCGGCGCCGCGGGCGAGCGTCGCGCCCATCCCGTGGCCGGTGGCATCCGCGGCCGACGTCCCGGAGGTCTCGTCGAAGCGGTGCCAGGCCGCGAACTCCGGTGGCGGGGACGGTGGCCTGCCGGTCAGCCAGTAGACGTCGTAGTGCTGGTGGTGGACGCGGGCGATCGGCAGCAGGGTGACCGCCTTTCCGTCGGCGGTCGCCGTGAAACGCAGCGGATCGGCCGAGGCCTGCCGGATGCTGGAGGTGTCCAGGCGGGGCAGCCACCGGTTCGCCGTGTCGCCGTACGCCCCGGCCAGCACCACCGGACCGTGCAGTACGGCCTGCACGTCCGGGTCGTCCGGAGTGGTCTCCAGGGTCGTCCGCATCGGCAGGCTGACCTCGACCCGGTCGCCCGTCCGCCACTCGCGGTCCAGCGTCAGCCGGCTGCCCGCCGCCGGCCGGTCGGGCAGCGTACGGCCGTTCAGCCGGACCCGCGCCCCGGAGGCCCAGGCGGGGATGCGGACCGCCAGCTGGTGGGTGGCGCGTCCGGCCGTGACCGTGAGGACGGTCGAGGCGGAGTCGGGCAGCCGGGTGGTCTGCCGCCAGGTGATTCTTTTCTCCTGCCAGTGGATCTCGGACGGGATGAACAGGTTGACCAGCAGCCGCTGTTCGTCGTGCGTGTAGATGGTGTCGGCGAGCTTCGCGTGTGTCTCCATGCCGGTGCCGTGGTCGCAGGAGAAGTTGTCGTAGTCGGTGGAGTAGGCGTTCGGGTCCGTGCCCATGAAGGAGGGCTGCTGTTTGAACGACCCGGGCGCGAGACCGGTGTAGTAGATGTTGAAGCCGTGCGCGGAGTCCGGGTCCTGCTCGCCGAGCATCTGGTTGAGCAGGGTGCGCTCGTAGTAGTCGAGCAGGTCCGTGCGGTCCGGATCCTCGAAGTGCAGCAGCCGCGTCAGCTTGAGCATGTTGTAGCTGTTGCAGTTCTCGCAGGTCCCGTTGGACAGCTGCCCGGCGACGACGTCGGGTTCGTGGAACGCCTCGCCGTTGCTGTTGCCGCCGATGACATAGGAGTGGTGGGCGGTGACAATCCGCCAGAAGTTCTCCCCGATCGTGCGGTAGCGGTCCGGCAGTCCTTCCTGCCACATCCGTACCGCGCCGACCATCTTCGGGATCTGGGTGTTGGCGTGCAGTCCGGCGAGCCGGTCCTCGCCCGCCGCCAGCGGGTCGAACACCCGGGCGTGGGCGAAGCGTTCGGCGACCTCCAGCCAGCGGGCGTCCCGGGTGATCGCGTGCAGGTCGGCCAGCACGTCGTTCATGCCGCCGAACTCGGTCTCCAGCACCCGCTGCATGCGCTCGTGACTCAGCCTGGCCGTACGCCCGTCGACCCACTCGCCCATCCGCAGGACCACATCGAGGGCCTGGTCGTTCCCGGCCAGCCGGTACTGGTCCACCAGCCCCGCCATGATCTTGTGGATGGTGTAGTACGGCGCCCAGACGCCCGTGCCGGCCTCCAGCCGGTCGAAGAAGCTCTCCGGGAACGCCGACAGATAGCCCTTGCCGTAGCCGGCCGACGGCGACGCGGCCTGGCACGCGGCCAGCGCGGCGACCAGCCGGCGGCCCTTGTCGCGCACCGCGGTGTCGCCCGTGCCGACGAAGGCGAGCGCCAGACCGGACAGCAGGTGGCCGGTCGAGTGCCCGCGCAGTTCCACGGTCGGCGCCTCCCAGCCGCCGCAGGGCTGGGCGGTACTGGGCAGGCCGACGTTCAGACGGAAGGTGTGCAGGAGCCGGTCGATGTCGACGAAACGCAAGTAGGCGGTGTTGCGGCGCTGGTTGTCCTGGAACGGCCCGGCCAGCAGGGTCACCGCGGTGAGCGGGAACGGCCCTACGCGGGCTGCCTGTCGGCGTCTGGCTTGCCCGGTCCGCGGTGCGGTGGGGGCGGTTCGGCCTTCCGCGTGGGCGGTGGGGCCTTCCGCGGCCGTCAGGGCCGCCGCGGTGGCGCCGGCCGCGGTGAGGAAGGACCGTCTGCCGAGGGGTGGGGTCACGAAGTCCTCCGCATGTCGATGGCATCGGGGTGGCGAGTCCCGCTCCCACCCCATGCGCGTCTGTTCGAGATGTCGAATGCTGTGCGACATGCTGTGCGGGGGTCTACGGTAGAGGACTGACTCCTGGTGTCAATGGCGCGGGGGAGGACATGGGCCGCACCCCAACCCCCGTGCGTCTCCGGCCCGGTGGCTAGGATTCCCCTCCATGGCAGCGCGTGGACACAGCGGTTCTCCCGGGTCGAGACGGCTCAAACGCGCCGCCTCCGCCCTGGCGGGCCTGTTGCTCCTCGCCGGCGGGGAGGACTCCCTGGGAAAGCCCCCGCCGCGTCCGGCCGCACCGCCCGCCGTCACCGCGTGTCTGACGGGATCCGGGGACCTGATCGCCGACCTGAACAACGACGGCCACCCGGACCGCGCCACCGACCCGTCCCACCGCGGTGCCCGGCTGACCGTCACCTTCGGCACCGGCTCGCCGCACGAAAGGCGGGTCTCGGCCCGGGGGCTGGCCGACCGCACCGGGCGCCGGCAGGCGTACGTGAGCGCCGCCGTGGCGGACTTCGACCGTGACGGCTGGAGCGACCTGGTCGTCGTCGCGGGGGAGGAGCAGGCCGGCGACGACCCGATCCAGCCCCGCGTGGCCGAACTGCGGCTGGGCCCCTTCTCCGACACCGGCCGTGCCCGGCGGATCGTCCACCTCGACCTGCGGGCCACGAAGGACATCGCCGTGGCCGACTACAACCACGACCGCTACCCCGACCTGGCGGCGTACACCTACTCCGGCGACGGCACCTACGAGACCCAGGCCCGCCTCGGCGACGCGCACACCGGACTCGCGGCCGACACCGGCACGTACACCACGGACTCACCGGGCACCGGCTACGACCCCCCGGCCGAGTTCCCCCGCTCCGGCCTGACGCCGTTCTACCCGGACTGCGGGGCAGGGGCGACCGCCGGGTGACGGCAGCGCCGCGCCCGTCGACAGTCCAGGCTCACCCGAGGACGAGCGGGAGTCTTTCGGCCAGTTGGCCCAGTTCGGCCTGTTCGGTGGCGGTCGGCGTGCGGCGTCCCGTGCCGACCCGCAGCGCGTCCTGGTCGGACCACGACGGCGGGAAGGCCGCCCCGGCGATCTCCTCCAGCATCGCGCGGGTGCGGGCGAGACTCTCGGCGGGCGGTTGCGCCGCGCCCGGGAGGTGCTCGATCAGGTCCAGGTGGTGCAGGGTCCACTCCAGGACGTACGCGGACAGGTAGTCGCCCGCGGTGAGGACCATGTCCTGCGTGCCGACCCGCAGATCCGGGTCGGCCAGCTCCGCCGCACGCCCGGCGGCGGAACCGACGTCGTCGAGGTGGAACTTCAGCAGCCGCGGATCCACGTACGCGGCGGCGAGCCGGACGGTCAGCGCGTCCAGCGGGTCGTCGCCGGTCGGCGGCGTGTCGGCCACGTGCCAGTAGGTCACCGCGTCGTGCGTCGGCTCCGCCTCGGTGGGCGTCACGAGGGTGATCAGCACGTCCTGAGCGTCGATGACCAGATGGCACACCAGATCCCGGACGAGCCAGCCGGTACAGCCCGACGGCCGCGTGAAGTCCTCGTCGGGGAGTTCGGCCACCGCCGTACGCAACGCCGTCCAGGAGCGCGAGAAGAGATCCACGGCCGCAAACTAGCAGCGCCCGGGCGGACCTTCGACCGAATTCCTCGCGGCCCGATCCGGCCTCACGCCGGTCAGCCGGACGAGGCCACGAGCGCGACGCCGAAGCCGATGAGTACGACACCGGTGGTGCACCCGATGGCCCGCCGTACGCGTGGCCGCTCCAGCATCCGCCCGGCCCCGGCCAGCAGGAGCAGGGGCCGGCGCACCCGCCGTGTCTTGATGGCGGTCATGTCACATCTGGGCGGGCTGTCTCGTCGTAGGTGGCGAGGCACCACGACCGGCGGCAGTCGCCGGATGACCCATGCCTCGTACCGACCCTGGAAGGAGCCCCATGTCGACAGCCCGGGCGACACGCAACAAGGCGACGTTCGGTCGTCTGCACGACGCCGTCAACGCCGGTGACCTGGAGACGATCTCGAAGTTGATCGACGAGATCGTCGCGCCGGACGTGCTGTTCCACGCGCCGGTGCCGATGGGCATGACGGGAGTGCAGGCACTCAAGCAGGTGTGGGAGGTGCTCCTGCGCGCGTTCCCCGACCTTCACGTCGCGATCGAGGACACGATCGCCGAAGGGGACAAGGTCGTCTTCCGGAACACGGTCACCGGCACCCACCGGGGCGAGTACCGGGGCCTGCCGCCCACCGGAAAGGCCGTCACATACAGCGAGATCTTCATCATGCGCTTCGCCGACGACCGCATCGTCGAGATCTGGGGCGTCGTCGACGTCTTGTCACAACTGCGACAACTGGGTGCGCTCGCCCCGTGACGAGGCCGGACTAGCCGGCTTCAGTCCTCCGCGTCCACGAATCCCATCCTGCGGTTCATGGCGATGGCGTTCGCGTTCGCCGGGTGATGGAAGGTCCGGACCCTGGTCGCCCCGTACTCCCGGGCGAAGTCCAGCCCGACGGTCTTCATCGCGATCGAGATGCCGCGGCCTCGGTAACCGGCCCGCACGCCCGTCATCTCGTTGAAGACGAAGTCGCCATGAACCGAGGTCGCCGCCATGCCGATCCAGGTGTCGCCGTCCAGGGCGATGACGACGCCACGAGGGTCGTAGCCGGCGACCTCGAAGCGCCGCTCGGCGTACTCCTCGTACGCGTAGAACTCCCCGCGCTCCGGGATGTCCGCCGAGCACTCCTTGTTCAGTTCGTAGAGCGCGCGACGGTGTTCCGGAGTGTCACCCAGTTCGGCGAGGGTGGCCAGGCGAATGCCTTCGGCACGACACCGTGTCACGTATGCCGCGAAACGCGCCGCTTCGAACGAAGCGATATCCAGTTCGAGCTTCACCCAGTGATCGGCCATACATCCCCTCCTCGCGCGAACGGCTCGGCCCGCCCATCCTGTCGTCCGATCTCGTGGAGGTAAAGATCACGAGCCCTGGTGTTCACATTCATGAACTCGACCCACGTGGGTGTACATGGGTGAGGGCGGTGTGCAAGGCTCAGCCAACTTCCCCCGTCCGCAGTGAAGTTGGAGGGCGAGCATGAGTGTTTCCCGGCGTGCGCTGCTGGCCACGGCGGCCGGTGCGGCGGTCGTAGGCGCCACCGAGGTGCCGGCCGCGGGGGCGGCGGACCGGCAGGACACCGGGGCGACCCTGCGGACGCTCCGCGCCGCGGCGGACTACGCCGTCGAGAAGGTCCGTACCGTCGCGCCCGGCGTGACGGGCTTCCCGGTCGGGACGAAGTTCGAGAAGTGGACGTACTCGCGCAACGGGGACTGGGTGGGCGGCTTCTGGCCCGGAACGCTGTGGATGGCCTGGCTCCACAGCAAGGACGACGCCTTCCGCGCCTGGGCGGTCGAGTCGGCCCGGAATCTCGCGCCCCGTCAGTACGACACGGGCACGCACGACCTCGGCTTCCTCTTCTACCCCTCGTGGGTCACCGCCTGGCGCCTGACCGGCGACGACGTGTGGCGGACGGGCGCGATACGGGCGGCGGACTCCCTGAGCCGGCGGTACAATCCGCGCGGCAGGTTCATCCGGGCCTGGGGCGCGCTGACGGATCGCACCAACGCCGGCCGGGTCATCATGGACACGATGATGAACCTCGACCTGCTGGTGTTCGCGAGCCGGCAGACCGGCGACGACAGGTACCTGGACATCGCCGTGGAGCACGCGAAGACCGCGCAGCGCGTCTTCCCCCGCCCGGACGGATCCACCCCGCACGTGTACGACTTCGACCCGGACACCGGCGCGGCCATCGGCCCGAACACGGTGCAGGGCTACAGCCCCGCCTCGTGCTGGTCGCGCGGACAGGCCTGGGGGATCTACGGGTTCACCACGATGTACCGGCGGACCGGCGACAAGGAGTTCCGCGACACCGCGCGGAAACTCGCCGACTACGCCATCGGAGCGCTGACCCCCGACCATGTCCCGGTATGGGACTACGGCGCGCCGCAAGCGCCCCATGACATCAAGGACGCCTCGGCCGGGGCCGTGATGGCGTGCGGTCTGCTCGACCTGCACGCGGCAACGGGCAGGCACACCTACCGCGACGTGGCACTGCGCCTGCTCACCGCGCTGTCGGACACCTGCCTGACGAGGAACTCGGCCCGCGCCGAGGCCGTCGTGGCCCGCTGCACCCGCAACCGCCCGGCCGAGGACGGCATCGAGGTCTCGCTGCCCTACGCCGACTACTACCTCCTCGAAGGGATCCTGCGCGTGCTCCGGCCCGAGGAGATCGACCGGGCGATCGACCTGTCACACTGAGGTGGGGGAGCAGGGAGATGGGGATCTCATGAGCCGTTACGCCCAGGTGGCCTTCACCGAGAATGTCCGACGCGTCCAGGAAGAGCGGGGAAGCGCCTCGGCCATGGAGCGGCTGCTCGCCGGAGACCCGGGGCGTGCCGATCGTCTGGGGCCCGACGAGGCCGACTTCATCGCGGCCCGCGACGGTTTCTATCTCGCCACCGTGAGCGAGACCGGCTGGCCGTACATGCAGTTCCGTGGCGGACCGCCGGGATTCGTGCACGTCCTGGACGACGAGACGCTGGCCTTCCTCGATGTGCGCGGAAACCGCCAGTACATCACGGCCGGGAACATCCGCGGCGATGACCGGGTCTCCCTGTTCTTCATGGACTACGCGCACCGGGCCCGGCTGAAGGTGTTCGGCCGGGCCGAGATCCGGGATCCCGGTGAGTTCTCGGAGCTGCGCGGCCGGTCGGGGGACGCGCGCACCGACGGGCGCGAGGAGTGGCTGCTGGTCGTGCGGGTCGAGGGCCTCGCCTGGAACTGCGCCAAGCACATCACTCCGCGGTTCTCCGAGGCCGAACTCTCGGACGCGCTGCAGCGGGTGTACGAGCGCATCTCGGAACTGGAGGAGGAGAACGAGGAGTTGCGGTCGCGGGGGGGGGGGGGGGGGGGGGGGGGGGGCCGCCCGCCCACACAGGAGGGAGGGCGAGCAGACGGGGCCGGGGTCGG
>NZ_JBEYYR010000061.1:0-27931 GCF_040645635.1 Streptomyces sp. NPDC046727 | reverse complement strand
CGGCGTCGCGGCGCGTCTGCCACCCTGATCCGGCTGGTCCCACCTCGGAGTACGACGATGACTGAACGATGGAAGCACCGCGCCGCCGACCGCACCCTCATGGTCCAGGTGGTGACCACGAGCCTGCTGCTCGCCTTCACCGTGGGCGGTGTCTTCCTCACCCGGGCGGTCGCGGCCAAGGAGCCGCTCGTCCTGTGGCCCGGCCTCGTGCTGTCCGCCGTCGCCTGCGCCGCCCTGCTGCGCCGCCGCAGCCACCCCCTTGCCGTACTGCTGGTGACCACCGCATGCGTCATGGCCGAGGGGTTCCTGGGATACCTTTTGACGCCGCTGCTCATGGGCCCGATGCTGGTCGCGCAGTACACGGTGAGCCTGCGTCCCGATCGCAGGACCACCTGGTACAGCGCCGTCGCGGCCGCGGCCGGGATCGCGCTCACCGGCTTCATCGCCACCGACTCCCCGCACGAGTGGCTCATCGGCCTGGTCAACCCGGCGGCCTGGGTCTTGATGGTTGCCTTCTTCGGCAGCTACGTGCGCGTGCGCCGCGAGTACGCGGTTGCCCGCGCCGAGCACGCCGCCCAGGAGCGGGAAGCAGAGACGCGCCGACGGGTGATCCAGGAACGCATGCGCATCGCCCGCGAACTGCACGACGTAGTCGCCCACCATCTCGCGCTCGCCAACGCCCAGGCCGGTACCGCCGCCCATCTGGCCCGGGCCCATCCCGACCAGGCCATCGCCATGATCGAGAAACTGCCGGAAGTGACCGCCTCGGCCCTCCGCGAGCTCAAAGCCACCGTCGGCCTGCTGCGTCAGGACACCGACTCCCAGGAGCTGGCTCCCGCACCGGGCCTGGAACAGCTGCCACGGCTCGTCGAAACCTGCGCGTCAGCGGGCCTGGACGTCTCGGTCACCCGCGAGGGCCGGCCACGACCGCTCCCACCCGGCCTGGACCTCACGGCCTACCGGATCGTCCAGGAAGCACTCACCAACATCACCAAGCACGCCGCCACACCCTCCGCACGGGTCCGGCTGGACTACACCCCTCACGACCTGACACTGACCATCACCAACGTAGCCGGCACACGCCCTGCGGCCGCTGCCGACTTCCCCGGCCACAGCCGTGGCTACGGACTGCTCGGCATGCGCGAACGCGCCCTGTCGGCAGGCGGAACGTTCCACGCCGGCCCGCGCCCCGAAGGCGGCTTCGAAGTCGCCTGCACGCTCCCCCTTCCCAGCTCCGAGGAAAGCACCTCATGACCATCCGCGTTCTGCTCGCCGACGACCAAGCGCTCCTCCGGGCCACCTTCCGCATCCTCATCGACTCCGAACCCGACATGACCGTCGTGGCGGAGGCAGCCGACGGTCAGCAGGCCGTAGAACTCACCCTCGAACACCGTCCCGACATCGTCCTCATGGACATCCGCATGCCCGGAACCGACGGGCTGGCCGCCACGGCCGACATCTGCGCCCGGACCGAACTGTCGAGCACCCGGGTCCTCATCCTCACCACGTTCGAGAACGACGAGAACGTCGCCATGGCCCTGCGGTCCGGGGCGAGCGGATTCCTCGGCAAGGACGTCGGCCCCGACGTCCTACTGGCAGGCATCCGCACCGTGGCCGCGGGCGACTCCCTGCTCTCACCCACGGCCACCCGTGCCCTGATCACCCGCTTCCTGGCCACCCCGGCCGACCACATGCCCCTCACCGCGCCGGAACGCCTCACCCTGCTCACCGAACGCGAACGCGAGGTCATGGCGCTCGCCGCGCTGGGCAAGTCGAACCACGAGATCGCCGACCACCTGGTCCTCAGCCCCCTCACCGTGCGCAGCCACGTCTCCCGCGCGATGACCAAACTCCACGCACGCGACCGGGCGCAACTGGTCGTGATCGCCTACCAGAGCGGTCTCGTCCGGCCGGCCCCCGGCGGCTGACGCACGGTAATCTGACGAGCGGGTTCACTGCTTTGGCGGTGCACCACCCTGCACGCCTACCGCGCATGGGCCGAGCTGTGGCTACGCGGAGAGCGGTGAGAAGCCTCAGCTCAGAATCATGATCAATCTCACCGCCAACGGCTGTACCGACGTTCCCCAAGGCCGCTCACCGGTTCGTAGAGCTCGCCCTCGCCTTCCACCACGCCGTCCGAGGCGAAGAGCAGGACTTGGCCGCCGCCATCGACCGGCTCCGCGAACTCACCGCGACCGGCGACTTCGCCTACTTCACCGACATCGCTCACTACCTGGGGCCTGCCCCTGCCCGGCCCCACCCCGACACACTGGATCGACGGCGCCGACGCCGTACGCGCACGCTGGCGCGCGCTCGCGATCGCCCGCCGCACACATCTGAACACCACCTCCTTCTGACACCGAAACCTCCCCGGAGGGGCTCGCCGCGACCCCGGGCCCGAAGAACCAGAGCGGATGCCGGACGGGAGCCAGCGCTGCCGGCGGCCGGTCCCCCTCACGCCGTCGTGCGCAGTGCGACCGGCTGCGGCACGGCCTTGCCGCCTTCCCGGGCCGTACGCTCCTGTCGGGCCCGGCGCAGCACGGCGGCTTCGGTTGCTGCGGCTTGGCGGCGGCGCTGTGCGCGGACCTGCTCGATCGGGGCCGGCGCATCGTCGGGGATGACGTCGGGCTCGGGGAACGCGCGGCGGGACAGCTCGCGCATCGCGGCGGTCTGCCGCTCCACTGCCTGGGCGATGGCCGGGTCTGCGCGCGACGGCGGCGCAGCCTGGCGGTGCGCCTCGATCGCGCGGCGGTAGCCGTCCGACGGAGCGGGGCGCGGCGCGGGCGCGGCGGGCATGGTCGGCTGCGGGGCCGGGACGGCGGCCGCCGTGGCGGGGCCGGGGTGTCCGTCACGTTCCTCTACGAGAACTCCAAGGCCCGCGCGCTCGTGAGCAACGCGGTCGACGGCAGCCTCACACGTCAAGTCCGAGCAGCCCAGGCCGAGCACGAGCAGATCGAAGCGTCCTGGCGCGAACGCGCGCTGAACGCGGAGGCCGAACTCGGCCGCACGCAGAAGGAGGTCTTCGCCCAACGGCACCAGATCGGCGGGCTGATGGGAAAGCTCCGCGACCTCGACCAGAGGGTTCCGGGGGCGTCGGTTCAGGCTCTGACCTCCGAGAACATCACGCTCAAGCGTCGAGTCCACCAGGACGGCTCGGTTCGTAATCCCTGGAGGGTGCGGTTCCTCTGGAGGGAAGAGCCGAGCCGGGAAAAGGCGCACGCAGCCGAAAGCAGCCGTACCGGCGACGTGTGGTTGGAACCGATGGCCACGCAGCAACGTCCTTGCGTACCAGCGAAGTTCATTCGATGCTGCTGAGGGCAGACGTTCGTTGGCTGCTGGGAGGGGCGAGTGTGTATGTCGCGAAGCAGGAAGATCACGGTCATGGTGGTCGCGGTCGTGCTGACGGCATCAACGCCGTTCTTCTGGCTGCTGGACAATCCGGATACCGGGCAGTTGGTTGCCGCGTCAGTCCAGGGCGCCACTGGTATTGCCGCCCTGGTTTGGGCATTGATGCAGTCCCCGTCCCCCGACCCGCAACCCGGGTTTGTGGTGGCCGATACGGGGAGGGCCAAGGCGACCGGTGGAGGCCGGGCGTCAACCGGTGTGCGACGCCCGCAGGGAGCCGGGGACGTGCCCATCCGGGTGGAGCGAACCGGCGACGCCACCTCGGACGGTCCTGGCAGCAGCGCAAGTACAGGTGTCGACTTCAGCTGACCGGGTCCGGGAAGGCCACAGCATGCGGGAGAGGTTCTGGCCGATGGTGAGATGGTCCCGTCGCCGGCCCGGCCCGGACGGGGACCCGGGCGCCGGACCTGAGGCGGCAGACGCAAAGCAAGGGGCGAAGTCAGCCGCCACGGATACCGGTGATGCCACTGCCCGCGACGGCGCCATCGCGGTGTCCGGCTACGCCGGGCCTGACTCAGGGCCCGCAGGTGCGGTACATGTGAGCGGTACCGGGAACGCCTATGCCAACGGTGGCCTGGCCAACACCGGGTACCTGTCGATCCGTAAGTTCATCCAGGTGCGACAGGCCGCCGCCCCGCGCCCCCCGTTGGACGTTGCGGCCGATGCGCTGGCCAAGGCCGTGCACCGTGAGTGGGAGAAGGAGGCCACGCTGCGGCGGCTCTTGTCGCCTGCGCCCCTTCCGGTGCGATGGCAGGTGACCCAACGCAGAGTGGCAGGCCGGATCGACGGGGCGATCGCCGAGGACGGCCGCGCCCGTTTTGCCCCACTGCCCGGGTTGACTGCAGTCACCCGCGACGTTCTGCGCCGGGGCGGCGCCCTGCCCGAATTGCACGCGGTTTACGGCGGGCTGGCCTCGGGTCGTCTGCTCCTTGTGGGCGAGCCAGCGGTGGGTAAGACGTCTGCCGCGCTGCTGCTACTCCGGGAGGCGCTCAAGTACCGCGCGGAGGCGGCTCCGGACGTAAGGGGCGATATCCCCGTACCGGTGATGCTCACGCCATTCGGCTGGGACCCCGATCAGGAGGATGCGACGGACTGGGTGGCTGGCCGTCTCTCCCGCGAGTACACCCTTTTCCGGAACAGAGGAGGGGTCGACCGGGCGAGGGAACTGCTGGAGGAGGGGCGGATCGCGCTGTTCTTGGACGGGCTCGACGAGGTGGGTGGGAAGCAACGCGCCGCCATGTTGAGCGCGCTGGAGGAGGCCAGCTTCCGCGTTGTGGTTGTCTCCCGGGCCAGGGCTCTCACCGGCAGGCGGCAGCGGCTGAGCGGAGCGGCGCCGCTGGAGATTCAGCCGGTGTGCTCCGAGGACGCCAGCGCCTACCTGATGAATCCCCTGCGGGATCCGGCCCCGTCCGGCTGGCAGGAGCTCAACCGCAGACTTCTGGACGAACCCGGCAGCCCAGTGGCGGAGACGTTAACCAGTCCGCTGGCGATCAGCCTGCTCCGGGACATCTATGCCGATAGCGATGGACGCCCGGTAGACGAGCTGCTGGATGCTGACCGCTTTCCCAGCACTCGATCCCTTCAGGACCACCTCCTGGACCAGTTGGTCAGGGCCGCGTACACGCCGAGACCGAGACGCCCCCGCCCACGCTACTCGCCCGAGACCGCCGAACGGACGCTGCGCTACCTCGCCACGCAAGTCACCCAGACCCAAGCCGACCGTGAGCTGCGCTGGTGGCACATCCCCACCTGGACGGACCGCCGTCCCAGGATGATCTTCATCGGAGCTGTCACCGGTCTGCTGTACGGAGTGGTCGGCCTCTTCACACTGTGGGGGACGGCCGGCCCGGTGTGGGCATGCCTGCTTGGGCCCCTCTGCGCACTCGGCGGGGGGCTCTTGGCCGCCCACCACCATTCGGAGCTCAGCGACCAGCAGCCGCTCCCCAGCGCCGGGTGGCGCGACATTTTCCCGCCCGGCGCCGTCGCCTTGGGTGTTTCCATCTGGCTCTTCTCGGGGACCACGTCCTGGCTTGTTTTTCAACTGCCGGGGAACGACCCGTTTCCTGCCTGGCTCGCCTACCTCACCGCGCTTCCGCTCGGATTCGGCACGACGATGGTGAGCAGCCGCGGCTACAAACTGGTAGCCGGGACCATCCTCGGCACTGGATCAGGACCCCAGTACGACGAACTCAGGAACCGTCTCAGCCAGCGCCCCGTGACGGAAACCCGGGCGGTCAGCCCGCGGGACGTGTGGCGGCACCACATCGGGCTGAGGCTGGTCCTCGGTCTCCTGACGGGAGTCGCAGTCGCGGTGTTCTCCGGCTCGCTCGTAGCCCACGAGTACGGCCTCCGGAACGGCGTCTTGGTCGGTGCCACAGCTGGGCTATGGGCCTGCCTCTTCGCCGGCCCGGTCGGAAATCTGGGTGTTGCCACCGCCCTCTCCGCCATCCAGCTCTCCATCCGTGAGGGCACCCCGGTGCGTCTGATGTCCTTTTTTGAGGACGCCCGGCGCCGTAACCTTCTGCGGGCGGCGGGACCGGCCTACCAGTTCCGCCATGACTGGTTGCGGGAGAGTCTGACCAGTTCTGCACGGTCCGAGGGATGACTCGGGGCTGGCATCTGCGTCTGGCGACGACATCCCGTGCCCGTCGACGGCCAGACCGATCCGGCCCCGTCTGGCGAGGCGACGAAAGGCCGCCTCGGCCCAACCGCCCCTGAGCGAGTGCGCCCGCGAGGACCTCCAAGATGGGGGCGCTGCGGGGGCACGGCGCCTCATGGCCGGTTGAGCAGCAGCTGCAGCCGCTACGTCGAGAACGAGTCCACCACGCAAAAGCCCAGGTCAAAGGCGATGTGAACATTTCCCTGGTCGGTAAGGAGGATGACCTCTACAAGTCGGCGCACTCCCGGTACGCCGAGCTCCTGGCCGACGACGTCCGCACCGCCGGCGTGAAGGTGCGCCCGGACACGCGCCGCCGGCAGGCCGCGCTCGAGGATCACGTCCTAGCGCACGGGCTGGACGCGGTGGTCGAGTCCGCCCTCGCCGATCCCGAGGAGTTCCGCACATCAGCAACCGCGTACCGGCGGACCCGCCACCGGATCGAGGTGGTGGCGGTGGCCACAGCGGAGGCCCTGAGCCAGCTCGGGGTGCTGGACCGCTTTCTTTCCGAGGCGCTCTCCGGTGGCGGCCGGTATGTCTCGTGGGAGAACCACGACACCTGCGCGAAGCAGATGCTCCAGACCTTGGCCATCATCGAGGCCGAGCAGCTGGCCGACCGCATCACGGTGGTGCGGCACGACGGCACCGTGCTCTACGACAACGACCTCGTCGACGGGGTGTGGCACCGCCGGCCGGCGGCCGAGAAGGCGGTGGCGTACGAGCGGTACCGGCCCTGGACCGCCCAGGAGACAGCCGTCTTCCGCCGGGAGTTGGCCCGGACCGATCAGCGGCTGCACCGCGATGTGCACTGCGAGGACCGGCGCCTGGCCGTCCAGCGCGACGTCGAACGTGCCGCCGCGCTCGCCGAGCCCGTACGCCGCATCGTTCAACCGCGACGGCGGGCGCCGGGCATGGACTACCACCGGCTTTCGGCCGAGGAACACCGCTGGATCTTCGACGAGCTCATCGCGCCCTCCCACCTGAGCGGCATCGTCAGCCGGGACGATCCGCGGGCGGTCTATGTGCTGGGCCAGCCGGGGGCGGGGAAGCTGCTGCCGCCAGGATGGTGAAGCGGGCCATGCGGCCAGGAACGACGCAGTTGGTCGGCGACGACTTCAAGGCGTCGCACCCGGACTGTCTGCGCCTGCTGGAGGAGGACCCCCGTAGTGCCGGGACCGCGATCCGGGCCGACTACCGTGCTTGGTTCGCCGAGGCCGAAGCGTATGTGCGCCGGCACCGAGGCGACGCGCTGATCGAGGGCGCGCCGGGCAGCGTGCAGGAGTTCCTCGCCAGCGCGCTGCCGTTCACGGCCGACGGCTACCCGGTCGAGCTGGTAATCCTGGCCGTGCGGGAGACGGACAGCCTGCCGTCCACGGCGCTGCGGTACGCCCGCTCCCTGCAGAGAGGCGGCTACCCGCGCTTCACTTCACGAGCGGGCCATGACGTGTGCTTCCGCGCCTTGGCCGACGTCGTCGACGCCGTGCAGCGGCATCCGGCGATCACGGCCGTGACCGTGATCCGGGGTGACGGCGAGGCCCTGCTCCGACAGGAGAGCGGGGCCGACGGTGCTGTCGCCGTTCGGGGCGGGGCGGTGATGCTCATGGGGTCAGTTCAAGGCGCCGACAACACGCCCTGCGGGAAGTGACGCGACGCGGGCACCAGACCAAAGCGGCGAGTGAGGCCAGGATCAGCAGAGTGGAGCTCAAGGTTGAAACAGCCGAGCCGGGGCGAGTTCGCGTGGGCGTCCGGTGCCACGGACCGCGACGAGCATCTGCTGGCCCTGTTATAGGAGTCCGGAGCCGTATTGACCGGTAAGCAACTGCTGTAGCCGGTGCTCCGCTTCTACCGTCTGTCATGGCTCCAGGCCACCCGACTGATGGGCAGAAGAAAGGGACCCGATCCGTGCGACTGGCATCCATGACTAGGGCGGTTGGTGTCGCCGCTGCGTCGGCACTGTTCGTGGTCGGCGCTGTGCCCCAGGCCCAGGCATCTCCGTCCGCCGGCTACATCGGTGACGGCTACGCCAATAACAGCCACGGCGTCTGGTGCGTGCAGCACCTCCTCAACACCGCCGGCAGAGGAGCTGATATCCCCGAGGACGCGGTGTGGGGTCCGCTTACCAAGCAAACGGTCAAGGCGTTTCAGTCCGCCTATGGCCTGACAGTGGATGACATCGTGGGCAAGGCAACAGGCCAGAAGCTTCTGGACAAAGGCGATCCCTACTATGGTGGCCACAACTATTGCTACTGGTACCTCCCGTCGTACTGACCAGTTGCCGGCGTAGCACGACCGGCCGCGGGGCGGGTCTGGCGGGTGTCCGACAGACCCGCCCCTTCCCCGCGAGGGACGGCGGCGTCAAGCGGGGGCCCGCCTAGGTCGTGTCCGATGGGTCGTGGAATTGCGCGGGCTCAACGGAGCGGTGCGGCGATGATGTGCGGGTGTTCTACGAAGATCTCAGCGAGTACGACTACCAGGACGAGGATGCGTTCACGGACAGGGAGTCGGGCGTCTACGCGCTCTGGTACCGCCCGGCGTACACCCGCCTGAACATCGGGTGGCTGGAAGCCGGCAGGCCGTACTCGACAGGGGCGGTCACCCCGGTGTTCGTGGAGAAGCTGAAGGCTGTGCAGGAGGTCCAGTGGATGAACGTCTGCCTCGGGGGGCACGAGTGTGATCTGTGTCCTGAGGATGAGGGTCCGGAAGGGAACGGAGAGGTACGGATCCCGGGCGGGCCCGGCTTCGCTTATGCCGCTCCGTTCCTGATCACGCACTACATCACCGCACACGGCTACCAACCGCCGCAGGCCTTCATGGATGCCGTTCTCGCTGTCGATCTCGACGCGTGGGCCTCCGCACGGTGGCCCGGCATCCCCTTTCCTTGGGTCCCGGATGACGCGGAACGCATGCTGGAGTAGAGGCGAGCGAGGCTCACGTGCGCACCCAGAGCCGGATCGAGGCGACGGTGACCGTCAGCTGCGGCAACAGGCCCGCGTTCATCTCGGGCAGCAGGTCGAACAGCTCGGCGACCACGACCTGGTCGACCGCGTCAACGAGCTTACCGAGGAGAACCTGCGGCTGCCCACGGCGGAACGGCAGGCGACCACAGAGAACACGCAGCTCCGGCAACGAGTCACCGAGCTTGAGAACGACCTCGCCGCAGCCCGCACCAGCCTCCGCCGCATGATCCGGGACCAGAACCACTCTCAAAAGAGGAACACGACTCCGACGCCCTGACTGCGGCAGACCGAACGGAGTGGTCAAGCACGCGGTACTGGTATCAGTCCCCCAGGACTGGCGAGGAGCACTGGGATTGCGTTGCCGGGTTTGCCCAGTTCAAGAGCTCGGCGGCCGAGGAGGTAGGGAAACCTGCTCGCCTCGCTCCCAGGCAATCTGAAGTGCTGCTGATTGCGAATCGAGGATGAGTCGATGCACATCCTCCAGCTCTAGAGATTCCAACCCTTGCTGCTGTCGTTCTGAGTTCATGCTCTCTAGAGCTGCTGTATGGACGATCTTCACGAGCTGGAAAGCAGCGTTCTCCTGCGAGAGATCAAGAGCTACATACTGGCGGACCAGCTCACGTCGGGCGGCGATCCCGAGGTGCACCTTCTGAGCAACTGCGGCTTCTCGGCCGCCTCCAACGATGCCAGCAAGAGTGTCTAAGTGTCGCAAACGGACCGACTGACGCACCGGCATCCGCGCGGCAAGCAACGCCGCCGCAAGGGCAACCGCAGCACCGACCAGTGCCCCTCCGAAGCCTATGAGCGCAGAGAGCAGTTCATCGGACATGGCCTGAGACTACTCGCCCGTCGTAACCACCGTTCCGGAAATGCCTGCGCCAACGAGAACGGCGCCTAACGTCCCTCACGCAGCCTTACGGCCCTCACCTGCAAAAACACTGCGCGAACCCCTGATAACGACGGTCCGGAGGGCGGTCACGTAGTAGATCACCCGGACCCCGTCGACGTCGTCCACGTAGTCGCGCAGCAGGGTATCGGGCACCAGGGCGCCCAGCTCGGGGTTGACTCTGATCGCGACGATCGCGCGGTCCAGGCGGTGTGTCTCGGCCGCCGTGAGCTTCTGCAGCTGGCTCAGCGCGGGCTCCACCAGGACGACCTGGGACCGGCGCGGCCCGTGCTCAGGCGACACGGGGCTGCTCGCCGGCGAGGCGCTCCAGGTGGGCGTCGCGGGCTTCCTCCCACAGCACACCGGACTCACCGCTGCGAGGTCCCCCTCACGCTTCCCTGGCGGCGGTATCGGCCGGAGACGATGGGCGACTCCTTGGTTGCCGCTGAGCTGGCTGCGCGGCACGTACTTCCCGCTGGCCGTGGTCGACGTGGACACCGCCGCCCGGACGGCGCAGTGCCTGGTGATGGGGGCGAGCACCCGGGTCACGGTGGAGCTCACCGAGGACCAGGCGCAGGAGGCCGGCCTCCCGCCCGGAGGCGGCTATCAGGTCTCCGGGATGCTGCTGGACGCCGAGGGCGAGCCTGTCGAGCTCCCGCGCGTCGGCACGCTCACCGTGCCGACGCGGTGGCTGCACCCGGTGGACACACCCGTCTCCCCCAGCCACCACGACGACTCGGTCCGGGGAATCTGTCCTGTCTCACTGAACCTTGACCGATCTCACCGAACTCTGACCGGTCCCTACTGGCCAGCAGGCTGTTGAGACTCTGGGGGCAAGGTCCTTGAGATGCTGGTCAACGTGCAGCGAGAGGGGACCCAGACTGCCGTCGCGCGGGCGGAAAAGGTGACCAAAGCGGCGGTGCATGGCCTGCTGATACGGCACCGTAGCGGCATGACGAAGAAGAGTGCCTTCATGCTCACCACAGCGGATCATTGGGTTGAGCTGGAAGCCGATCCGCTAGCCCGGTTCGACTTGGACCACGATGAGGCCGTCGAGGCGGCCGGCTACTAGGGTGAGCTTGAGGACGACACGACCTACTCCACCTTCGCAAACTTGGTTCGGCAGGCCCTGTCCCGAAACTGATCCGGCTGCGCCTCGGGCAGAACAGCCTGCCGCAGAGGCCTCTGGGTAGATGGCCCCTCTCGTTTTGACCGGCGTCTCAACGAACCTTGACCGCCCCCGAGCGTCTACAGCCTGCTGACCAGTAGGGGGACCGGTCAGAGTTCGGTGAGATCGGTCAAGGTTCAGTGAGACAGGACAGAATCCGCAGAACCGACCGCCGCACAGAGCGTGATCACCGCCAGGAGGGCTGTCACGCTGTCGCGCCTGTCACGCGCAAACAGCCCTGGAGGGGGTTCCGAGGGGTGTTCCACCCTCAGAACACGATCATTCCGGATATTCGGGCGGCTGCTGTCACGCGGTCGGCGGCGGGCATGACAGGGGGCGTGACAGGGGGCGTGACACCCCGATTGTGACGCTCGGTGAGGGTCCGAGGGCTCCGGGGGCGGTCATGTCACAGGGTTACAGGTCACCTCACAGGAACGCTTCCACCTGGAAATTCGGGGGTTCGACCTCACAGGCAAACAGGGTGAATGGGACATTCGGACTCCGAGGCTCCCAGCCATGTCACAGGTTACCTGGGGCCTGAGAGGTTGCCCTCAGTGATCAGGCTCGGGCCGGGGGCCAGATGTGAGGGCCGGTGCACTGCCCACAGGCGGCGCAGCCGGCGCACTCCATGCAGAACTGCTTCGGGACGCGCGGGCACGAGCAGATCGGGTTGTAGTGGGGGTCGTCGTCGCCCTCGAAGTACGGCTCCCCGAGCGGCGGCGCGTAGTCGAGGTGGACCTGGCCGTCGGCCGTCAGATCCGAGTACCGGGTGCCGCAGCCGGTCGACTGCACCCACGCGGCCACCATGTGGTCGGCCGCGCTCACCGCGCGCCGCCCTCGCCCGCTTCCGCCAGTTCGGCGGGCGCGAGGACACGGTCGATCCAGGCGGCGAGCGCGTCGGTGGCCTCCGGGTCGGCCTGGGCGAGTCGGCCGGCGAACTCCAGCTCGCCGTCGGCGGCCGGGGCGCCGGTGCGGGGGTCGGCGTAGTGGCCGGAGCGGTCGGCGAGGGCCTGCGCCAGCCAGCCGTCGACTGTCAGGTGGTAGTCGCCTCGGTGAAGCAGGAAGTCGCGGGCGGCCTCGTCTCCCGGCCGGGTCTCCACGGTCCGGTCCGGTCGAGTCGGCCGGCGCGGGCGGCGAGCTGCTGCTGCTCCTGGAGGCGCTGCTGCTCGGCTTCCGCGGCTCGCCGGTCGGCGGCGAGCTCGTCCTGGACGACGGCGTCGGTCTCCGGGGCGTAGACGCCGCCGGTGGCGGCGAGCAGCTGCGCGATGCGCTCCCACTCAGCGACTTCGGCGGGGCCGCGTCCGTCGTCGGCCAGGTCCTCGCGGTCGCAGTCCATGTGCTGCTGCAGCCGGGCGTCCTCGAGCGCGGCCGCGGCCTCGGTGGCGGTCATCCCGGTGGCGCCCGGCGCACGGCACGGCGGCCGACCTTCGCCTGGTCGACCGGCTGGCGGGGCTCGGCCGCGCCGGCTGCCGGGACGCTCGGACGGCGGCGGAATCGGCGAACAGGGGTGCTCACACGAGTCTCCCAATCGTTGCGGAAACGATGACGGAATAACCGGACGCCCGCGCGGTGGGCGCGGCGGCCGTAGATATGCCGAAGCACGATAGTTGTCACCATCGGCATCCGCTGGCCTGCGGCTTCGGTAGGACAAAGCATGGTGGTTGTCACCGATGCGGCGCGCTACCTGTCACCAGCGGCAAGCGAAGCAGGGGCGATGTCACCGCGTTCGGCTTCTGGTGAGCAGGGGGCCGAGCGGCGGCCCTCGGCGATCAGGGGCCGCGCGCCCTACGCGAACCCCGCCTCCTACGATCACCTGGTACGACTGCTGGAGGGGCGGGAATGCTTGAGGACAACGAGGACGGGACAGCGGCAGCGACGCGGCTCGCGGGAGGTGCACCGCTTCAAAGCACGCTTGATGTCGCCGACCCCGCTGACTGGCTCGCGCTGGACGCAGGAGTGCGTGAGGTGGCCTGGCACCGCCCGCAGTTCCTGCCGGGGTGGGAGCACTCCGCCCCACTGCCCGCCGACCTGACTCAGCTCGGCGAGTCTCGGCTCGCACTCGCCCTCTGCCACCGCGACGGGCGGATCCGTCAGGAGGCGGTGCGTCAGTCGGTCCGATACCCCGGTCTGCTGCCGTTGGTCGTGATCCGCTGCGCCGATTGGGTCGGCCCAGTGCGCGAGCACGCCCGGCAGTTGCTGCGCGAGGCCCTGAACGTGGACTCTGCCCTCGACCTTGCGCCGCTTATCCTCCGTGTCGGCCGCCGCGACAGAGGTGCCTTCGGCGTCGATGTGCTCGGCCAGATCCTGCGCCAGGCATCCCACGGGCAGCTCGCTGTTCTCTTCGCTGACCCCGACCGCGTCGTCCGGCGGTTCGTGTACCGGCTGGCCATCGAGGGCCGACTGCTCCGTCCCGCTGAGCTGGCCCGCGCGGCCGCCGGGGACCAGGACACCGTGGTCCAGGACCTGTGTGCCACAGCGGCGCTCGCGGCTCTGGGGGATGAGGATGCCTACGAGGGTGTGCTGCCTCCACTGCTGTCCGCACGCAACCCGCGTACCCGTTCGGCCGGCGTCACCGCGCTGAGACGGGCGGGGCGGGCAGAGCAGGCGGAGCCGTTTCTCAGTGACCGTTCCGCGCTCGTGCGTGCTTGTGCACGGTATGTCGTACGACAGCAGGGTGGTGACCCGGCGGCCTGGTACCGGGAGCGGTGCACGGCACCGGACGACCCTGAGTTGCCGCCCGGTGCGGTCATTGGGCTGGCCGAGTGCGGGAACCGCGCGGACGCCGGGCTGCTGCGGCCGCTGCTCGTGCACCCGGCGGCCGGGGTGCGGGCGCGAGCGGTGGCAGGGTTGCGGGCGCTGGACTGCGCGGATGCGAAGCAGTTGCGGCCGCTCCTCGACGACCCTGCCGCCGGGGTCGTCCGCGAGACCGCCGCCGCCCTGCTGCCCTCGGCCAAGGAACTGCCCGCCGACTGGCTATTGGAGCGCACAAGCTCCGAGCGGCCGCGGCACGTCCGCGTCGGCGCGTTCCGGCTACTCGACGCGCGCGGCGGCATCGTGGCGCTACGGGCGGCGGTCGGTCTGTTCGAGGACCCGGATATGAAGCTGCGCACCTGGGCCGCGCAATCAGTGCAGCGCTGGCATCCGTCGCCGGATGGGCCGCGCGGCGACGCGGAGGTGGGTGAACTGCTCGACCGGAGCCGACACCTCTTCAGCGACCACGTGCTGCGCCGGCGCAAGTGGGAAGCCGGGGTGGACAGCTGAGGCTGCACCGCGGTCCAGAACTCTGCTCAGCACTCGCCGCCAGGTGGCCCTGGCATCGGCAAAGCGGGATCGATCGTCTCCGATCTCAGCGAGCACACGGGCGCTGGTGAGGGGGCCGAGTCCGGGGAAGCTGGTGATGATGTCGGCGTCCGGGTGTATCTCAAAAGCTTCCACCGCGGCTTCGGCGAGCTCATCTGCGCTGGTGCAGGCAGCGTCCAACTTTCGCAACAGTGTCAGGGCCTGGTGGCCCATCCCATCTTCGACCAGCGGGAGTTGGCGCATTTGAGGGGCCCGTAGGACCGCTTGCAGGCGCGTGACCTCGGCCTCGATCCCGCGTTGGCGTCCGGCCCTTTTCAGCGCGGCCCGCAGCTGGGTCTTGGTCAGCCGGGCGGCCCGGGCCGGGGTGGGTGCGGCTGCCAGCAGCGCGCGGGCGACCGATGAGCACAGGCCGCCGAGGACTGGCTGGACGGCGGCGAGATAGCCGGGGAAGTATTCGCGCAGGTACCGCAGTTTGTTGGCAGCCTGGGTGCGGTCCCAGACCGCGTCCTGCTGGGCGCGAGCCAAGACGGCGATGGCCTGGGCGAGTTCGGTGTCGGCGGGCAGCGTCCGGTGTGCTGCGGTGTCGGTGCGCAGGATGTTGGCGAGGACCATGGCATCGAGGTGGTCTGACTTCTTGCGTGCGACGGTGTGGCGGTCACGGTATCGGGACGCTGCCATCGGGTTGATCGCGTAGACGGGGCGGTCAGCGGCTCGCAGGCAGGCCACCAGCAGTCCTCGGGACGTCTCGATGGCGGCTGGTATGCGGGTTTCGGGGGTGTCCCCGTGCTTGGCCAGGAGGTCCAGCAACTGTTGGAGGCCGGCGGCGTCGTCAGCGATCCTGGCCCGGGCCACCAGCGTGCCGTCGGCATCGACGAGGGCGATGTCATGGTGGTCGCTGGCCCAGTCGATACCGCAGAAGATCTTCATGGGGTCGTCTCGCGTCCTTCCTGTCGGTTGCACCTCTCGCTTGCTGGTCACAGCCGTGGAGGCACGCGACTCCCTAATGGAAGGGCTCTGACGGCCCAGCATCCGATTAGCCGTTCGTGACCCCAGCTACCCGCAAGGTCCTCAGTCTTTTCAGGAGCTTGAAGGCTCCCGGTGAGCTGGGAGGTATTTCTCGCGAGCGGCTCAGACCACGAACATCCTCGAATCGATCCCGTTCGTGCCGCTGCCACGACACGAGGCTGGTGAACCCGTCTGATCAAAGGGCTCCGGGCCCAGTGGTGCTTCAGGCTTCACCAGCCTCGTAACTCACCATTAGATGGTGCTTACTGCCCGTCTTTCCGCGGTCGACCGGTGACGGGCCGGTTGCTTCGCCCCCTTTTTCACGCGGATGTGGGAGGCATCCACGCAGGCCCGGGAACAGTCCAGCTCATCGGCCGCGTGCAGCACGGCGAGCAGGAGACGGTGCAACTGGTCGAAGAGACCGGACTCATGCCACCGCCCCAGCCGGCGCCAGCAGGTCTGACCGGAGCCGAACCCCAGCTCCAGCGGCAGCAGCTGCCAGCTCACGTCGTTGTAGAGCACGTACAGGCTGCCCTGCAGGCACAGCCGGTCGTCCACCGGCTTCGGGCCGGGCGCCTTCACCGGCCAGGGCGGCAGCAACGGCTCGAACAACGCCCAGAGGTCATCCTCCACGATCCACGGCCGAACACTCACCCCCCGAACGGCCGAATCGTCACACCGGTCACGCCCGACCAGCACACCTCAACAAGATCGTGTTACGAGCTCTTAGAACTCCTAACGAAATGGGCCGCCTTGCGATCCGCGCAGTGGGACAAGGCGAGTGCGGAGGAAGATCACTACTCTGCATGAGTGCTCTCATACGACGAGTTGACTTCACCAGAGCGTGAGCTGTGGGACGCGTTCCCCGAGGGACGCCGCGTGGACCTGCGCACCGGTGCACCTGAGAACGACCATGTTGCCGAGGGTAGGCAGTGGGGCCCCGGGCGGACGGTTCGGGTCGCCGTGATCGTGGCGCTCCTTCAGGGCGCGAACGCCGCGCAGACGGGCGCCGTCGCGTGTCTGAGGCTCGCCGGAGCGCTGATATCCGGGCACCTCAACCTGGCTGGCGCGCAGATCGCTCACGCCCTCTGGCTCGAGGACTGCTGGTTCGAGGAGGGTGTGGACCTCTCAGGAGCGTCGACCCAGTCGATCGCGATCGTGAGCAGCCGAGTGCCAGGCGTGGAAGCCGGCATGATCCGCATCGATGGACGCCTCGACCTGCGACGCTCGCGCGTGACAAGCGGCTCCGCCTCGCCCTTCCACCGCAGGCTCACCGCCTTGTCGCTCATCAACGCCCACGTGAGCGGCGCGGTGAACCTCAGCGGCGCCGAGATCACCGCACCCGGGGAATGGGCCGTGTCCGCCGGCGGACTGGTCGCGGAGGGCGGCGTCTACTGCCAGGACGGATTCACCGCGCACGGTGAAGTCCGTCTCATGGGGGCACAACTGCCAGGCGGACTGCACATGCGGGGCGCACTACTGGAACACCCCGGCCCGCGCGGGGTGGCGCTCGCCCTGGACAACGCCGTGGCTTCGACGCTCGACTTCTCTGACGGGTTCATCGCGAACGGGACCGTACGGCTGCGGGGTACCCGGATCGCGGACAACCTGACCTTTGAAGGGGCCGTCCTGAACGGGCCGCCCGACGGCCACGGCGCGTCTTTGGCCGCCCTGCTGATGCAGGCAGTCGACTTCGACTTCACCCTCGCCCGGCAACCGTCCGGCACTGTGGACCTGCGGGGCGCGCAGGTGTCCTACCTCCACGACAACGACCTCAGCTGGCCGGACGTGGTGCAGCTGGACGGCTTCGTCTATGGCTCCATCAAAGTGGACGAAGCAGGCGAGCGGCGCGAGGCACTGGGGCGGCGGGACTCCGTGGCCCACCGCGTGGCGTGGATTCGACGCAGCCCGGGCTACAACCCCCAGCCCTATGAGCAGTTGGCGAGTTGGTACCGGAAGGCTGGCCACGACGACGATGCCCGCCGCGTACTCCTGGCCAAACAGCGCCATCGGCGTCAAGTTCTGCCCCCGGCCGCGCGCGCGTGGGGGCACCTGCTCGACGTGACCGTCGGCTACGGCTACCGCCCCTGGCTGGCCGGCGTCTGGCTCCTCGCGCTGACCTTCCTGGGCACGCTGTCCTTCAGCACTCACTCCCCCATTCCGGTCAAACGAGACGAAGGCGCACCGTTCCAGCCCCTTGTCTACACGCTTGACCTCTTGATCCCCATCGGCGGTCTGGGGCAGCGCACGGCCTGGTACTGGTCGAACGGCAGCCTCCAGTGTCTGGCCTACCTGCTGATCGCCTTCGGCTGGGTGCTGACGACCGCCGTCATCGCGGGTGTCACCCGCACCCTGCAGAAAAGCTAGCGGGCGACAGCTGAGTTCAGGCGTCGCCAGCAGATCAGTGCGCAACCGAGGGTGAGGAAGGCTTCGTGGATGTCGTCGCGGATCTCCCAGCGGATCCGCAGGCGTCGGAACCAGTGCAAGTGGGCGAATGCGCGCTCCACGACCCAGCGTTGGGTTCCGAGTCCGGAGCCGTGCTCGCTGCCCCGGCGGGCGATCAGTGGCTTCACACCGAGCCCCCAGACCAGACGGCGATACTTGTCGTGGTCATAGCCGCGGTCCCGGCCAGCACCATGTCCGGACGGCGCCGGGGGCGGCCGCGCCTGCCCCGCACGGGCGGCACGGCCTGGAGGAGCGGTATCAGCTGGGTGACGTCGTTGCGGTTGCCGCCGGTCAGGGTGACGGCGAGCGGGATGCCGGTGGCGTCAGTGATCAGGTGACATGGTCCCCTTCACCACCACGCCCTGTCCAACCCATGCCGCCCGGCGAAGATTCCCTGCCCCGCCGGCGTTCTCTGGCCCTGCGCCGATGAAGATCCTCCGGGTCCGTCACCAGTCTGTCTTCGCAAGGACGCGGGCCGAGGCGACCCAGCATTGATCGAACATCCGTGCCAGGGTGGCGCCATTCTTCCGGCGGGTGGCTGGTTCTCGCCGCCAGAACAGGAAATACCGCATGATGACGACTCCCGCGCCCCCCGTCACAAAACCTGACCCATCGGCTCCGGTCTGCCCCGGTGACCTGGTCGGACCGTGCGCGGCGTGCCAGCGCAAGACGCACAAGTACGGGCGCGGGGACTTGCCCCTGTGCCCGTGGTGCGCGGTCCCGGCCAAGGAGAAGTGGGGTCCGACCGTGCGCTTCACCAGCTCGCGCCCCTGACACCGGCCAGTCGATGTCGCCGGCGGCGTCCGCCCGGGACTGGGCGGCTCGGAGCATCCGCTCGAACGTGCCGTCCGCCTACCACCGGCGGAATCGGGTGTGCAGCGTGGCCCACGGTCCGTACCGCTCGGGCAGGCCCCGTCAGGCCGTGCCCGTGCGGCACTTCAACACGATCCATCGCCGCGAGGACCCTGCGGTCATCCAGCCGCTTGCGCCCACTCAGCGACACGGGCAGCAACGGCCGGACGAACTCCGGCTCCGCACCGGACCGTTCACGGTGACGTATCACCCGACCGCGACCCACCACCCCAAGATCATTTGCAAGACAGTGCCTAGGGCACGTCGACATCGTCGAAGAGCGCGAGCATCCGGGTCAGGACGTGCACGCACGCATCCACGTCGGCGCCGGTGAGGTTGCCGCTCACCTGCCGCAAGGCCGCGTGTTCGCGGGCGTGCACCGCGGTGATTGCCGCCATGCCGTCGGCGGTCAGCCGGATCAGCGAGGACCGCTGATGGGCGGGGTTGGGGATGACCTCGACCAGGTGCTGCGCGGCGGCGTCGTTGACCATGCGTTGCACGAACTGCCGACTGAGTGTCTGGGCGCGGCCCAGTTGAGGGACGGTCATAGGTCCGTGCTTGCGCAGCAGATCCAGGACGGCGCGCACGCCGATGGACAGCCCCTCGATCGGCTCGGCCTGTTCCACCTTGCGGTGCACCCGCCGGTACAGCGGCCCCACCAGGGCGAACACCTCCGTCAGTCGGTCGGCGAGCTCGTCGGGCGGCAGTGGGGTGTCGGTGCCTGTCATCCCCCAAGAATGACACTTCGGTTGCCAACTTTCGACGATGATGACACCTTGGTTGTCATGTCTGCTTTCGCCGAGCACTCCGAGATGCTGTCGTTTGCGACCTCTGACGGCTCCCTCGCCTATCGCGACACTGGCAATGGGCAGCCGCTGGTGCTGCTCCATGCCGGGTTCTTCGATCACAGCATGTGGGACGACCAGATAAGGGCGTTCTCCCTGCGCTACCGGGTCATCGCACCGGACGCCCGCGGACACGGCGCCTCCTCGAACGCGACCCGGCCGTTTCGTCCGGCCGACGATCTGGCAGCGCTTCTGCGCCATCTCGATGTCGGGCCGGCGGTGCTCGTCGGGGTCTCGATGGGTGGGGCTACCGCGGTCGACACTGCGCTCGAGCATCCCGAACTGGTTCGCGCCGTGGTCGTCAGCGGCGTGGGGACCAGCGAACCATACTTCGAGGATCCCTGGAGCCTGGAGGTTCTCCGGGAGCAGAACGGTGCACTGGCGGCCGGCGACATCGAGGGCTGGCTGAACGGGCACGTGCGCTTCGCGGCAGGCCCGCACCGCTCGCCCGGTGATGTCGATACGGACATCACGAACCGCCTGCGCGCGATGGCATCCCGGACGATCTCCAAGCACACGGCCGGCGAACCTGACCATCGCGTACCGGTTCCGCAGACCTGGCAGCGTGCGGCGTCCATCGACGTTCCTGTCCTGGCGATAAGCGGTTCCCTCGACGTGAGCGACCACATAGCCATGGCTGACCGTCTGGCCCACGCGGTACCCGACGGCTGCGCGGTGTCCGTGGAGAACACCGCACACTTCCCCAACATGGAGCAGCCGACCGAGTTCAACGCCATCCTGACCCGGTTCCTCGAAACTCTTCAGAATCGGCCCGTGTGAGGCCGCGATGCGCCGCCAGGTGTCACAAAACAGCCAAGAGCTACCTCACAGGCCTCCGCCTTGGCGCCTCGAAGACCTGCGTTCCCTCACGTTTAACCAGCGCGACGTGAACCTGTGAGAGTGCATGACCATCAAGGAAGAGCTGTTCGCCCCGGTCGACGCGCTGTGCCAGGTGGCCACGCGCCAGGCCTTCACTACGTGGCTGATGCGTTCGGCGGACAGGCCGGGCGCCGCAGGCGCGTCGGCCCACGCCGCCGCCGGGATGGAAGCGAGCGACGAGGACCGGTTTCCCACCTCGAAGTGCGAGGCGGCAGAGGTGGTGTCGATGGTGTCCCGGGCAGTTCGGATGACGCCCTCGGAGGGCCGGCGCCTGCGGCGTCCCCGCTGAACACCGGAGGAGAGGAATGCTGGCAGAAATGGCTTTCAACACACAGGACGTATTCGTGGCAGACCGGTTTGCCCGCTGGCGTGAGCACGTCTTACGAACGTATGTGCCGGTCGAGGTCGACAGTGATCACGTGGCCAACTTCGCGGCGTCGCAGCGCATCCTGGACCTGGGGGGCGTACAGCTGTGGACGATGGAGCACTCGCCGATGACACTGCGGCGAGCGCAGAAGCCGATTCGGCAGTCTGACCCCGAGCTCTACCATCTCTCGCTCCCCCTGCGGGGGACGATGGGGCTCATCAGCTCCGATCAAGAAGCCGAATACGAACCGTACGACCTGGTTCTCCACGACACCTCACGGCCCCACCTCATACGGGCGACCACCAGCCACAGCGAGGACACGATCCTGGGAACAGGACTCTTCATCCCCCGGAAACTGCTGCTGCTACCGCAGAAGGCGATCGACTCACTGATCATGCGACGATTATCGGCGCGTGAGGGGATCGGGGCGCTGCTCGCCCACTTCCTCACCCAGGTGACCCGGGACGCCGGCTCCTACCGACCCGACGACGGACCTCGCCTGGGAATGGTCGCGGTGGACCTGCTGTCCGCACTGTTCGCCCGTGCGCTCGACGCCGGCAACTCCTACCCGCCAGAGAGCCACCAGCAGACCCTGGTTTTGCGTATCCGGGCCTTCATCCAGGCGAACCTGCATGATCCCCAGCTGACCCCGCGGACCATCGCCGCCGTTCACAACATCTCCACCAGCTACCTTCACCGCCTCTTCCAGCACGAAGAGGAAACGGTCGCAGCCTGGATCCGCCGCCAGCGCTTGGAACGAGCCTGTCACGACCTCGCCGACCCGGCTCAGCGCACCATACCCATCCACGCCATCGCGGCCCGCTGGGCCTTCCGCCACGCCGCCGATTTCACCCGCGCCTTCCGCAGCGCCTACGGCATGCCGCCCAAGGACTACCGCAACCAGAGCTCACAGCATTGCCGGGCAGACAGCTGTTGATCAGTTCGTCGCGGTTCGCGGCGAAGGCATGCGGGAGTCCGGCGAGCAATTCCATCTCGTCTTCATCCTCACCGCGTCGGCCACGGCACTTAACAACGGCTAACAAAATGAGGTGGATCGGCGTTGGTTGCCGTGTCCGAGGCGGGAGTTGAACGTTCGGCTCGGCGTGGGGACATCGCCGTGGATCGTGTCGGATGAGCCGTGGGACCGCCCGGAGCCGCTGCTGCCGCAGCGTGAGCGCCGCTTCCGGTATCCCGGCCGCAAGGCGTTACCTGACCGGGAGGTGCTGTGCGGGATCCTGTACGTGCTGCACACCGGCATCCAGGGGGATACCTCCCGAAGGAGCTGGGATTCGGCTCGGGCATGACCTGCTGGCGACGGCTGCGGGACTGGAACGAGGCCGGCGTGTGGCAACGGCTCCACGAGGTCCTGCTGGCCGAACTGAACGCAGCCTCGCGGCTGGACTGGTCCCGCTGCGTGGTCGACTCTTCCCATGTCAGGGCGCTAAAAGGGGGAGCCACACGGGCCCCTCGCCGGTCGACCGGGGCCGGGCAGGATCGAAACACCACCTCATCACCGACGGACACGGCACCCCGCTCGCCGTCCTGCTGACCGGCGGCAACCGCAACGACGTCAACCAGCTCCTGCCCCTGCTCGATGCGATCCCGCCGGTCCGCGGCCGGGTCGGACGACCGCGCCGCAAACCCGACTCGCTCTTCGCCGACCGTGGCTACGACCACGACATCTACCGAGACCAGGTCCGCGCTCGCGGCATCGTGCCGGCCATTGCCCGCCGCGGAACACGGCACGGCACCGGACTGGGTACCTACCGCTGGGTGATCGAGAGAAGCTTCGCGTGGCTGCACGGCTTCCGGCGTCTGCGGATTCGATGGGAACGCCGAGCCGACATCCACGAAGCGTTCCTCAAACTCGCCTGCTGCCTGATCACACACCGACAACTCAGCCCATTGCGTCAGCCGTTGTAAAGGAGAAGGGAGCGGCTACCTCGGAGGCAGCGCGCGCTCCCTGCGGTTGCGCTTCTCCATAGCCGCGCCCACCCAGATGCACCAGGCGACGCAGCTGGCCAGGAGGAGGAAATAGGTCATGAATCCGTTGGTGTCGCCGAAGAGCCACAGCACCAGTGCGGGGGGCCCGAAAACGATCAGCGGGCCGATGACCCACCAGGTCAGATATGTGCGCAGTATCTCCCCGCCGACGAGCGGCGTCTCCTCGTGCACCGCGTAGCGGGTGACCGAGGTACTGCCGTTCCCGTACTGTGTGTAGGCTGAGTCGCCGACCGTCAGGCGATGCCGACGCAAGGGGATCACCGGCAGAAAAAGCAGCACGGCCCACTGGGTGGCGTGGTGGCTGCCGTCACGATTCGGGTAGCTGAAGCCCCGATACGTGGTGCCGAATCCGTTCCACGTCGACATTCTTCGCATCCTCCTCGTCGTCTCCGGCCTGAACTGTCTCACGTCTGGTGGAATTGGGGGTCGGATCAGCCGTGATCCGTACGTCGTAGGGCCTGTCCAAGCAGCCGAACCCTCTGGCCAGCGCAAGGCCAAGTACGCCGGCGGGATCGCGTCGAGCAGGGGCAGCAGTTGGGTGCCGTCGCTGCAGTTGCCGCCGGTCAGCAAGATCGCGAACGGGGTGCGTCCGGCAACGGCTTACGGCCCGGACAACGGAAGCGGCGCTCACACTGCCGCAGCAGCGGCTCCAGGCGGTCCCACAGCTCATCCGACACGATCCACGGTGACGCCCCCACGCCAGACCGAACGCCCAACTCTCGCACGCCCACGGGCGTCAGGAGCGATCCACCTCATTTTGTTAGCAGTTGTAAGAGCTCGTAACACGATCACGGTCGGGCTTTCTTGAGGCGTCTCCAGCAGATGAGGCCGCAGGCCAGGGAGACGAGGGCGTCGTGCAGGTCGAGGCGTCGTTCCCAGCGGACGGCCAGGCGCTTGAAGTGGTGCAGGAGCGAGAAGGTCTGCTCGACGACATAGCGGAGCTTGCCCAGGCCCTGGATGTTCGGGGCGCCCTCGCGGGAGAGCACCGGCAGGATCCGGCGCCTGCGAAGCTCGCGGCGGTCGGGGTTGCTGTCGTAGCCCTTGTCTCCGAGCACGGCGTCCGGCCGGCGCCGCGGACGGCCGGGCCTGCCGGCCACTGGCGCAATGCCGTCGACCAGAGCCAGGGTCTGCGTGAGGTCGTTGACGTTGGCCGCAGTGGTGATGCCCTTGAACGGGGTGCCTCTGCCGTCGCAGATCAGATGGTGCTTACTGCCCGTCCTCCCGCGGTCGACCGGTGACGGGCCGGTCGCTTCGCCCCCTTTTTCACGCGGATGTGGGAGGCGTCCACGCAGGCCCGGGACCAGTCCAGCTCATCGGCCGCGTGCAGCTCGGCGAGCAGGAGACGGTGCAACTTCGTCGAAGACACCGGCCTCATGCCACCGCCCCAGCCGGCGCCAGCAGGTCTGACCGGCGCCGAACCCCAGCTCCAGCGGCAGCTGTTGCCAGCTGACGTCGTTGTAGAGCACGTACAGGATGCCCTGCAGGCACAGCCGGAGGTCCATCGGCTTCGGGCCGGGCGCCTTCACCGGCCGGGGCGGCAGCAACGGCTCGATCAACGCCCAGAGGTCATCCTCCACGATCCACGGCCGAACACTCACACCCTCCCAAACGGCCGAATCGTCACACCGGTCACGCCCGACCAGCACACCTCAACAAGATCGTGTTACGAGCTTACGCACACCGGCAAGTCCATCGACCCATGACCACCGAGCGGGCAGACGATCTTGAAATCTGTTCGACGCGCGCTGCGTCGAACACATCTCGGCGGTCCTCTCGGACTGAGCCCGGAGGAACACCGGCACACAGAAGCGACACCGCCTTCTCGGTGGTGCCGCTTCTTCTTACCGCGTCGGCCGCCGACCGCCGACGCGGGACGCGTGACGCCCCGGGACGGGGGATTTCCCGGGGCGTCAGTCTGTGAGCGTCGGTGATCGCGCGTCAGGCGCTGGGCCTGGCCGTCGCCCTGGCCACCAGCAGCACGGCCAGCAGGCCTATGCCGACGAGGACGTAGCCGGAGGTGGTGAGCGCGCCGAGGGTGCCGAGCACCGCGACGCCCAGCGCCGAGCCCGCCTGCCGGATGCCATTGAGCGCGCCCTGGCTGGTGGCGGCGTACTCGGGCGGTGCCGAGACGGCCATCGCGGCGGCGGCACCCGGGATGGACAGGGTGCCGGTGGCGGCGAGCGCCAGCTCGGCCGCGATGATCAGCGGCAGCGGCGGGTGGTGACCGACGCAGAAGGCCAGCAGGACACCGGCGACGACAGAGGCGGACATGCCGGTCAGCAGGACCGGCCGGGGGCCGTAGCGGGCTACGAGCCGGCCGGTGAAGAAGGGCATGACGCACACGGGGAACGCGATCGGCAGGGACGCCAGACCGGCCTTGAACGGGGTCAGGTCGTAGGTGTGCTGAAGCCACACGGCGAACATGTACATCCCGCCGAAGTAGGCGAAGCAGGACACCGCTGCCGCGACCATGGCCGCCCGTACCTTGGGCAGGGCGAGCAGCGCCGGTGGCAGGACCGGGGAGGCCACCCGGCGCTCGACGACGGCCACGGCGGCGAAGCAGAGGAGCGCGGCCACGATGGGAACCAGGGCGCTCGGCGAGCCCCAGCCCTCGATCCCGGACTCGACCAGACCGAAGATGAGTACACCGAGACCGGCGGTGGACAGGGCCAGACCCGGACGGTCCAGTGCACGGGTGGCCCGTACGGGCGGCACGGGCAGCCGACGGGCGAGGAGCAGCGCGGCCAGCGCGATGGGCGGGTTGACGAGGAACACCAGGCGCCAGCCGCCGAGTTCGACCAGGGCGCCGCCGAGCACGGGTCCGGCCGCGGCTCCCAGGCCGCTGAGCGCGGTCCAGGCGCCGATGGCGCGGGTACGGCGCGCCGGGTCGGGGTTCAGGTGCATCAGCAGCGCCAGGGACGCGGGCACCAGACCGGCGCCAGCCGCACCCAGTAGCGCACGTCCGGCTATCAGGGAACCGACGTTGGGCGCGAGGGCGCAAACCACGGACAGGACGGCGAACAGGCCGAGCGCGGAGGCGTAGACGCGGCGGGCACCCCACCGGTCGGCGATGACACCGCCGGCCAGCAGCAGGCCGGCGAAGACGACCGTGTAGGCATCGACGGCCCAGGGCAGTGCGGCGGCGGTCGGGTGCAGCGACTCCTGCACATCGGGCACTGCGACGTTGAGGATCGAGGTGTCGAGCAGGACGAGCAGGTTTCCGGTGGCGATGCCGGCGAAGGTCAGTTTGGAGCGGAGCGAGGAAGGAGCCCGCTCTTCCGGAGGTACGGTCGGCACGGCGACGACGGAGGGGCGGGACATGGGGTCGGCTGTAGTCATGGCTGCAGCGTGTCCCGACGGCCCCAGGGCCTGCGACGCCGCAATTCCGATACCCCCATCGGAAAGTCCGATGGGACGGTTATGCTGCTCCCGTGGACTCCCGCTATCTGCGAGCTTTCGTCGCGGTCGCCGACCACGGCGGCATCTCCGCCGCCGCACAGGCCCTGGGATACGCACAGTCCAGTGTCAGTGCCCAGCTCAAGCGGCTATAAGCGGACCTGGGCGTGAGCGTGCTTGTACGCGCCGGCACGGGCGCGGTGCTTACCGAGGCCGGCGCGCGGCTGCTGCCGCACGCGCGTGAGGCCCTGGAGCTGGAGGAGCGGATGCGGCGGGCGGCACGCGGCGACCGGCCGCGTCTGCGGATCGGGGCGCAGGAGTCGCTTGCGCACGTGTGGATGCCCGATGTGCTGGCCGCGCTGGAGTACCGCACGGGCGGCACGGACACAGGGGCGGACGTCGAGCTGACCGTGGCCAACCGCAAAGCACTGGAGCAGGCCTTCGGCGCAGGCGAGTTGGACCTGGTCTTCCAGTACGACAACGGCATCCGCGCGCTCGGCCCGCACGCGGTCGTCGGCCATGACCGGACAGTCCTGGTGGCGGCACCAAACCATCCGCTCGCCCGGCAGAAGATGGTGACGTCGGACCAGATGCTGCAGTACGACTTCCTGGTGGCCGAGCCCGGGTGCACCTCGGAGATGCTGGTGGACCGCTTCGGCCGGGATCTGCTGGCCGGGGCCCAACTGGCAGTGATCCAGGGATCGTTGTCGGCGCTGCTGCGGCTCACCGGGCATGGGCACGGCGTCTCGCTGCTGCCGGAACTGGCGGTTACCCGGGAGCTGCAGGAGGGCGAGCTGGTCGAGCTGCGGCTGGCCGAGCGGATCCGCCCGGTCAGCATCGTGGCCCAGTGGCGTCTGCGGCTGGGGCCGGGCGAACGCACGCTGCACGCCCTGCTCGACGTGGCCCGCCGCGCCGACCCGCTGCCCGAGGTGACCCGCGCGGCACGCACGGCGCGGGCTTCCTGATCGTGCGGCGGGAGAACGGACACATGAGCACAACGATGCCCGGCAGCACGGGAGTTCCCGGGCCGCTGGGCATCGGTCGTGCAGGGCACGACGCAGCGTGGGGTGACCTGACCTGCCTGTCCGCCTGCCGCACCACGTCCATGATCCGCCGGTAGTCCCCGGGCAGCGCCGCCCCGTCCATGTCGCGCTCGCGCTGCGGGACCAGCAGCACCGCACGGCCCGAGACCTGCCCCGCAGCAGGCGGCGGTGCCTCTGCTTCCGTCTCAGCGTGCACCTGCTCGGTCAGCCGGATCGCGACCCGCTCGGCGACGGCGAGTTCCTCAAGCTCATCGCATACCTCCTGGAGATACTGGCCCAACTTCTCCGCCTGTACCTCCGGTTCGTCCCTGCGGGCCGTGATCAGCGCACGAAGGTCCGGTTCCGCGTCCTGGGTCACTCGATGTACCTCCCGCCCGGACCGTACGGAAAACCACATTACGCACACCGGCAAATCCATCGATCCCTGACCACGAAGACGGCAGACGATCTTGAAATCCGGCAACCCCCTGCGACCAGCACGAGCACACGATCACCAACCCACCCCAGCCCCGTGACCAGCTACTTCAAGATGGCGGATCTTCAGTGAGAGCCAGCCACACGTCAGCGCGGGGTCCGGCCCTGTGGCGCGCCGGACCCCGCAGGTTGCTGACGGTGAGGTGCTCACCGTCGGGGCGGTTGCCTTCCTCTTCTGTCCGTCCCTGGGGGGCGGGGGGCCGGGAAGGGTGGCCGGGCCGCCGGGGCAGGGGGCCTTGGCCGGTGTTT
>NZ_JBEYYR010000060.1:0-31619 GCF_040645635.1 Streptomyces sp. NPDC046727 | reverse complement strand
GGTGCATCAACAAGCTCAAGCAGTGGCGCGGCCTGGCCACCCGCTACGACAAGACCGCCACCATCTACCTGGCCGGACTCCACCTCGCCGCCATCCTCATCTGGTCAGCGAGGTGATCCGAAGGAAACGGCCTAGCGGTGCGCGTCCAACTTTGCTATTTCCAAGGCGCATTGACAGCTTTTCGTTGTGTTCTGTCATGTTCTGTCCGCCGCTTCCGGTGAACGAGCGAGAGGTGATCTCATGCGACGAACCAAGTACGACGCGGGCCAGGCCGCCAAGCGCCTGAAGGCGCCCGCTCCAACCTCCGCTTCGCCGGGCTTCTGGCGCCGATCAGCAGGTGTCGCGATAGGGCAGTTCCGGGACGTACTCCTCCCACTCGGCGTGAGTGAGCCCGCGCCCGGCGCGGCGGCAGGTGCGCGCCGCGACCGAGGGCAGGTCGGCGGGATAGGAGTGCAGCGGCACATACCAGCCCGACGTACGCAGAGTCCTGCCGTCCGCGTCGAAACCCACGGAGAAGATCGGCTCGTTGGCCGTGGTCATCGTCGAACCCAACCGCTGACCGGTGGGGACGTCCCACAGCTGGAGGGTGCCGTCGTCGCCTCCCACGGCGAGCGTCCGGTTGTCGGGTGAGAAGGCCAGGGCCGAGACGGCTGCGCCGTCGTCCTGCCGGGTGTCGGTGAAAGTGCCGGCCAGTACCGCGAGGCGATGTGCGGCCCGGCCGTCCCAGAGGGTCACCCGGCCGGACTGGTCGCCCACTGCCAGGTACTGGCCGTCGGGGCTGAAAGCCAGCGCACTGGTCGAGTCCTGCGCCAGCCGGCGGTGCATGACGTGCCGTGAGGACAGATCGCCGAGCTGTCCGAAGGATGTCGCGAGAAGACGATCGTCGGGCCGGAGGGCCACCCAGTCTCCGCCCGCACCGGGCAGCTCCCCCGATCTGGCGCGGCGAGCGATGTCCCAGATTTCGACACGGGAGTCGTCGTTCCTCAGCCGAGAGGCCAGCAGGGTTGTGCCGTCCTGGCTGAGAGCGATGGCGATGATCCCGTCACTGGGGCGGCCGAGGTCCACGGTCGCGCGGACGCGACGGGCACGTACGTCCCACACGATGGCGCGCTGCGTCGTGTGTGCAAGCTCGTCAACACTCGCCGTGTAGGCAAAGGTGCTGCCGTCAGCGCTGAAGGCCATCCGCCCATCGCAGTCCTGCGGACCGTTTCCCGGCTCGACCGGACAGGGTGCGCCCGGCAGGTCGGCCTCGTCCCGGCCGGTCCGGGCGTCCGTCAGGCGGAAATGACTCACACGCCTGCTGCGCCATGTCGCCGCCAGCGTTCGGCCGTCCGGACTGAACCGGGCGTCCTCCAGCGGTTCGTTGCGCCAGCCGGAGGCGGTTGCGTCGCGTGCCGACACGGTGCGCACCATGATTCCCTTCGCCGCGTCCTCCCCGGTCTGAACGAGGTAGCGGACCGTGCGGCCGTCTGGGTCCAGGCCGAACTGCACAATCCCGTGGCTCTCACCACGGACGGTCGGCAGGGAATAGCGGAAGACGGGACCGGAAGCGCCAGCCGACAGCCGCCACACCCGGACCTCCCGGTCATTGGTGGTGGCCAGAAAGCGGCCGTCCCGGCTAAACGCCATGTCCGAGACGTCGGAGTAGCTCACCTCAGGTGCGTCACCGAAACTGTTGGGGACGTCCTGGGCCTTGGACGCGCCGGTGGCTTCGAGCGGGAGGTTCCACGAACGCAGTCCTCCTTCGGGCAGAGCCGCCACGATCCGATGACTGTCCGGGCTGAAGAGGACGGGCCCGCATCCGATTTCGGCGAAGTCGGCGACGACCTTTGGCATGCCGGGCGTGGGCAGGGCACGATGCCGGGCCATATCCCACACCTGCACGGGCCGACCGGTCTCGCATACGGCAGCCAGGCGGTCATCGGGGCTGACGATAGCGCCCTGGACCCGCGGCCCGTGCCGCTCGAACAGTAGCCGATGCCGTCGCCAGTCCCATACCTGAACGTCGTTGGTTTCACGCCCACCCAGGATATTGAGTGTGTGCCCGCTGGGGCCGAACTCCCCGTATGCGAGGCTGAGGTGGATAGGGGCCGCAACGTACCGGCCAGCAGCGATATCCCACACGCGGGCACTGTCCGTGGCCCCTGCCAGCAGCAGGTGCCGCCCGTCAGGGCTGATCTCCGAAGTCTCCAGCGCACGGTCCTCACCCAAACCAGGGAAGGTGCCGGTCCTGCGGTGCGTCCTGATATCCCAGCGCACGACGTGTTTACTGCTGGTGACGAAAAGCGTGCGAGTGTCGGGGCTCATGAAGTGCTGGCTGTCCTCGTCGCCGGAGGGGACGAAGGTGTCCTGTTCCTTCTGGGCCAGGGCCCCGATGAGGGCGGAGCGCGTCTCGATTGTGTGGGCGATCCGCCAGGCGGCGACGCTGAGCCGCATGGCGGTGGCCGGGTCGGTGTAGCGCAGGCTGTCCGCGAGGGCGGCGACCCTGCGGGCGGTGGCCTGGGTGCGCTGCACGGTGCTGATCCGGCTCTGCTGCCAGGCGATCACTCCAGCCGTCAAGGCCAGCGCGACCAGGACGGACACCACGGTAGCCAGGATGCGCGGACGGGTTCGCTCGCGGCGCCGGGCCTGCAGGCTGGTGGAGAGGAATGCGCCCTCCAGGGGCGTCAGGGCCTGTTCCCGATCCTCAGCGGGGAACGCCTCTTCCGCGGCGGCCAGGAGCGTGCCCCGGTACAAAGCACCGGTATCGCGGTCCAGCGCGTCCCAGGCAGCGGCGGCCTCCGTCAGCCGCCGCTGGGCACGCAGCCGCTCACGATCGGTGTCGATCCAGTTTCTCAGACGAGGCCACGCGCTGATGAGCGCCTCGTGAGCAAGGTCGACCTGCTCGTCGTCCAGAGTGAGCAGCCGGGCACGGGCCAACTGCTCGATCACCGTCGTCGTGTCGGGGGCTTCGCCGAAGCCGAACTCCTCGCGGCGGGCGGGTCTACGGGTATCGGGGGCGCCGTCTCCCGGGGTGACCAGACGCAGCAGGATCCGACGCGCGAGGTGGGCCTGGGTCGGCGTGAGCCGGTCGTGGATGTCTTCGGCGGTACGGATGATGGCACCGTGCAGGCCGCCGAGGGACTCATAGGCCTCCAGAGTGAGGGCTCGGCCCTTGCGGCGCCGCCAGGTTTCCAGCAGGGCGTGGGACATCAGAGGCAGGGCGCCGGGTTCGTCTTCGACCTCATCGAGGATGCGGGCGGTCAGGGCACGTTCCACGATCATCCCCGCGGCCTGGGCAGGTTTGGTGACAGCCTCGCGTAACTCGTCGCGGCTCATGGGGCCGGCCAGCACGGTCGCGTCCTGTAACGCAGCGGTCAGAGCGGGATTTTCGGCGCAGCGGCCGAGGAAGTCGGCCCTGACGGCGATGACGACACGCAGATGACTCGCGGCATCGGTGGCCGTCAGGAGCCGGTCGATGAACTGGTCGCGCTCGGCCGGGTCGTGGCAGAGGGTGTAGAGCTCTTCGAACTGGTCCACGACCAGCCACGTGTCCCCGTCGCCGCCCTTCGGTGCCAGCCGCTGTTCGTGGGTGTGCAGGGGGTGCTCGCCCGGGGTGAATATGCGCAGCGCGGCTGGCTGTGGGGTGGCCTGGTCCGGGTTGCGGAGGCGGGGGATGAGGCCGGCGCGCAGCAGAGAGGACTTGCCGCTGCCCGAGGGGCCGAACACGGCAGTGAACCGACGGACGCGGGTCAGCTCGAACAGGCGGTCGGTGAGCTCGTCGCGGCCGAAGAACAGATCGGCGTCGCCGGGTTCGAAGCGGGCCAGACCCCGGTACGGAGACTCGGCATCCGCACTCTCGGTGCGCGGTTCGGAAGCCACCTCCGCGGCCGCCGCACGCCACCGCGCCTCCCACTGCGTCTCATCCCCGCCGCAGGCGCGCACGTAGCCGAGCACGACGGGTAACGTCGGCAGCCGCTCACCTTGCGCCGCCTGAGACAGGGTGCTTGCCCCCTGGCCTGAGCGCTGGGACATCACCCGGTACGTGGGACTGCCGGCCTCCGCCCTCAGCTTGCGCAACTCGAACGCCAGCCGCTGCACCGGACCCGCGGACGGATCCAGCGGACTCTCAGGACGCCCCGCCATCGGTCACCCCTCTCCCCGCCTCCCCCGTGGACGCAGGACCGACCGAACGCCAAGCTACGCACCCCCGCCCATGGCATCAACCACCAGTGACCGCCCGGCCCGCCCGCGACCTGCGCCGCGGCCATTGATCAGGGCGGCAAGACCGGCTGCCCATTCCATTCACGGGCCGGAAAAGTCGAGGTCGTACGGCACGGACCGCATATCGGGTCCGGCTGTTCACCGGTCGCCCGCACAGCAACTGGCCGGCACGAGGGGACCGGCCAGCAGTCCGCCCGGCGACCGGACAGGCCCGAACGGACAGACCCGAAAGGACCACAGGAATGCCCGCGATGCCGCACAACGGGTTCGCTTTCGCCGCGACCACCCTTGCCCTGGCCGGCAACCTTGCCGTGGCCGGTCCCGCACACTTCGACGCGCGTGACACACGGCCCGCGGCCACCGGAACCCCGGCGCTGACGCCGGTGTCCGACACCTCGGCCGCCGCCGTCAGGAAGATTCATACCAAGGGCACGCACGTGGCCCTGCGGGAGTGCCCGCGCAAGAGTTGCGGGGACGCTACAAGGGTGTCCAATACAACCCTCCGGGCGTACTGCCAGACCAACCGGCACACCAGCATGGAACGCTATTCTTGGCGGTAATTGACGGGATGTCGTCTGAGTCCGCCGCTCAACGGCTCCTCGGTGGAGGCTCAGCCGAGATGAAGGGTGTATTCGGGATCCGGAAAGCCAAGCCGGGAAGCGGGCAAGGGAAGCCAGGCTTAGTGCGGACGGGTGGGCCTCGACCCCCTCGCGGTCCATGACAATCAGTAGTCATTTGCTGGCTGGCCATGCGAATACGCGACACCTGTACATGCGAGCCCACCAGTCCCGAGGCCGCTGAGACCCGCGAGTTCGCGAAAACTGAAGGCCATTCGGTGGGAACCCGAGGGTCTGTTGCCTCACATGGGGGGATGGCCCCGTGGGTTTGTAGTGAAGCCGCTGGGTCGGCCTCTACTGGTGCAGCCCCAGAAAGTCTGTGAAGGCTTGTCGGCTGTGCACGAGCAGCTCGCGCACCGAGGGGTTGTGTGCGCTCTTCCAGATCAGAGTGAGCAATGCTGGTGTTTCGACATCATCGATGGTGCGGGCGGTGAGCCGGTCGCGGTAGCTCGCGGCCATCGAGTTGCTGAGGATGGCGACGCCGAGCCCGCGGGCGGCGAGGTCTGCAATGGCATCCGCGGCGCTGGCTTGCAGCGTGATCGAGGGTTGGAGGCTCTGTGCGGCGCAAGCCTGGTCAAATACTGCGCGCAGGCCGGTGCCGGGTGGCATGCACACGATCGGGTAGGCCATCAGGTCGCGTAGGGTGACCCGTCGCTGTTTCGCCAAGGGGTGCCCGCCCGGGACTGCCGCGATGAGCCGTTCGCTGATGATTGTCAGCGCGTCCAGCCCGTCGGGGGTGGCCGTTGCGGTCCCGATGAGTGCCAAGTCGACGGCGCCGGTACGTACCCCTTCGGCAAGCCGGTCGGAGCTGTCCTCCAGCAGCGAGATCTCCACACCGGGATGCGCCTCGTGAAATACGGCGAGGGCTTCGAAGAGCGGGGTGAGGGTGCAGCCGATGACCATCCCAACGGTGAGCCGGCCCCGGATCAGGTCGGTCACCTCGCCCACTGCCTGGCCGACTGCCCCAGCTGCGGCGAGTGCGGCGCGTGCGTGTTCGAGTGCGGCCTTCCCCGCGACGGTGAGGGTGACGGTTCGGGCCGACCGGTCGAACAGTTCGGCACCGAGTTCCCGTTCGAGCTGGCGGATCTGGGCGCTGACGCCGGACTGACTGATGTGCACCCGCCCGGCCGCACGGGTGAAGTTCTGCTCTTCGGCGACTGCGACGAAGTATTCCAGCTGCCTTAGTTCCATGCCTGCGGATTCTAGTTTGTAGAAGATCCATCTGTTGGACTTCTGGTTGGTGGGCGATCACGCTGAGAAGTGCCGGAGCCCGACGCTAGGAGGAACCCATGCCGGAGTACGAGAAGGCGATGCGGCCCGAGGACATCACCCGCTTGTTCGTCGAGCGATCCAATGCCGGTGACGCGGCCGGGGTCGCCGCGCTGTACGAAGAGGACGCAGTGATGGCCTACCCGCCGGGCGAGCTGACGGTGGGGCGGGATGCGATCCGTGCGCTATGGGAGAAGGTGCTGGCCAACGGTCCCCGCTTCGAGCCGGAACAGCCGCTGCCGACGTTGATCAGCGGCGACATCGCCCTCACCTCGACCCCACCCAAGGATGGGGCCGGCGCGCGGGCGCAGGTCGTCAGACGTCAGTCCGACGGAAGCTGGCTGCGCCTGCTCGACCAGCCCGAGTTCGTCCCGCCCACCCGCTGATCCCGTCGCCTCCGAAAGTTCGCAAGGACGGAGGCTGTTGAGTGGGATCTTGAGGGGCCATCGCTGACGCGATGGCCCCTCAAGATCGTGGTGATTCCAGAGGCCGCTAAGCGGGGCAGGCAGGAGGCCGTTCGGTGATGCTCGCCCCACCCCGCGCGCCGGAAACGGCGGCGACTACGCTCCCGCCGGATTAGCGGCTCGCTCTCGCTGCTATGCGGCAGGCCCACCGCGCTCACCGGCAACGCCGGCGTCCGCACCGGGCCGCCGCTGCGGCTGACCGTAGCGGCGCATAAGGCCCGGCAGCCTTGCGACTTCAGTGTCGCGCAGGACACGCACTGCTTCCAGGGCGTGACGGTTCTTCCCGATCAGGTCGTTCTCCGACTCCGCCTCGACGGCGAAGTTCACACCGAGCAGGTTCGTCGCGTACTTGCACGAGACGTCGGCCAGCGCGACCTTGATCTCTGTGCGGCTGGGTGTCCCGCCGGCCGCCCGGCCCGTCCAGCGGGCATCGGTGGAGGCGGCGTCGGGCCCGCGGTATGAGAGTCCCTTACGTCTCATACACGCCGACCAGGCCGCGTTGACCCGCATGATGCGTCGGTCGCCACGTGAGTCCAGGAAGCCGATGCGGCGGAGCTTGGTCACCAAGTCGTATCCTTTCTCGGCCTCCGCCTCCCCGCCGGGGTGCAGTACGCGCTGCGCCTCACCGGCGCATCCACCGGGCGGCACGGGCTTGTGCCGGTACGTACGGACGCGATGGCCGTCCGCCGTCTGCCCGGACAGCACCGTGCGCTGGTTTTCGGTGAGGCTGCCGATGGGCTGCGGCGCGGCGGATCCCGCTGATGCGCTGCTGAGCCGGTAGCCGTGCACCGCAGCAACGCGGCCGTCACTGATTCCGTATCGTCTCGAGTCGTATTCCGATTGTGTCGCCAACGTGGTGCGGACCTGTTCCGCCGACAGGTTCCGGAGATAGCGGAACCCGTACCGTTGCATGCACACCTGCTGCACACGGTAGGTGAGATAGCCGAGGCGGGCCTGTTGCTCCGGCGTCGGCAGATAGGCGTTCAGGGGCAGACGCAGTTCGGACATGCTGCGGGGGGTGGGCGTGCCCACCGGGGAGGCGACGGCCGGCCGATCGCTGACGTCGGCACATCCAGCGACGGCGCAGCACAGCAGGAACACGGGGGCCAGAAGGGCCCTGCGCCGTGAACGGGAGGCTGCTGCCTGTGTGGCGCGCGGCGAGGTCTTCATGGCTGGCATCTCCTCAGGGAGCGTTGTCCGCCCTCGGAAGGCGGGCGGACAACTCCGGTCCTCGTGTCGTGCGAGAAGGGGGAATCAGGTGCAGGTGTCCACCCGGATCGAGGCTTCGTTGTTGCTCAGACTGCTGTTGAGGTTGCCTGCGTGACCGGCGGTGAGCCAGTTGTTGTCACCCTGGAAGTTCGTGTAGACGAACGTCGCTACGCGGCAGTTGGTCGTGTTGTTGCCCATCGAGGCCGCGTTGTTGCGCACCACCTGGCCGGCGCCGTCCGATCCCGTGCCGTGGTCGCCGAACTTGTTGCCGCCGAGGTCCGTGTCGGAGGACCAGGTCGGCGTCCAGCTCGCCCCGGTGAGTCCCTGGTGGTAGTAGAGGCACATGTAGGTGCCGCACGGCTGCCAGAAGGAGGACCACTTGTCGATGTTGGCGGCCTGGGCCGACGGTGCCAGCCCGATGGCCGCGGTGCTCAGGCATGCCACACCGACAGCGAGTGACGTGGCCCGGTTGCGGAGCTGCCTGACAGACAGGCTCATGCATGTGTCCTTTCGACGTGGGGTGCGGATGCACTCCGGTGGTGCCCGGCGGTCTCCTTGGTCGTGCTGGGGCCGGGCGGTGTTTCGGTCGGGCAAGGTCTGCGTCACCCAGATTGGCGTCCAGGAAGCAGGTGCTCCAGCGGCGGCCAGGAGGTGATGGTTTTCTGGGACGTCCCATGCTGTGACCTGGGCGGATGTGGCACGGGATGCTGTTGTCGCGGGACAGAAGCAGACAGCCGACAGCGCCGAGTCCTCATGTCCGGCTGATGCCTCGTAGCTGCCCGGCACCCCGGTGAGCGCGCTGCGCGCATCGGCGGCGGACCGAAAATCCGCTTCTGTCCTGCGCACCCGGTGTGTTGGTCTGGTATCCATGGGACGTGGGGGAAAGACGGTGATCATGGTCACGGCCGGCGCACTCGCGGCCCTGGCTGCAGGAACGCCACCGGCCACTGCGGAAGCCGCCAACGGCTGCGCCGAACTCGACGTCTGCTTCTACAGGACGGCGAACGACCGGGCGCAGGGGCGACCGACGGCTTCCTACCGGGGCGTGACACGCTTCCCGCAGGAACTGGGCGCGGACGCCTACGGGGCCTACGCGGTGTACAGCGCCCTCGGCGAGGAGAGGGCAATCCTGCACACGACCGCCACGGTCGGCGGCCGTGCGTACGGCATCTGCCTGGCACCCCACGAGCGGAGGGTGCTCCAGCCGGACACCGTGAGCACGGTTCACATCGACGGTAAGGCAGGCTGCTGAGATGCGGTCGGGTACGTCCGCACGGCGGGCCGGAGGCCGCGTGTTCGGTGTCGCCCGGCGCCGGATGTGACGCTGCGTAGGCCCGCGCCCGAGGAGCTTCCGGAGACGCATCGGCGGCTGCTGGAAGAGCTACGGCGCCTCAAGGGCCGCCACGGCTGGACCTTCGCCCAACTCGCCCGGAAGACCGGCTACAGCACCGCCTCGTGGCAACGTTATCTGTCCGGCCGGGCGATGCCCCCGTGGGACGCCGTGGACGCCCTCGAGCGTCTGGCTTCTCAGGGGGACGGCCGGCTGCGGGCGCTGTGGGAATCGGCCACGGCCCCCGTCGCCCGGCAATCGGCATCGCAGCGGACGGCGCCCCTGGCCCGGAACGGCGAGGCGGCCGCCGACGAGGGATCCGGTACGGCCCCTCGCCCGAGGCCCACGACGACCCTGCTCGCCACCCTTCTGGGGACGGCACTGCTGTTGGCCTCGTCGCTGGCACTGCTGAGCCCCTGGGGCGCCGGCACGGCATCCCGCTCCCCGGCGCCCCGAGGAGCGCCGCCGGACGCGCCTGAGTGGCCCTGGCCGTTGCCCACCACGACAGGGCCACCCGCGGGCGCGCCCTGTCTCGGCAACGGCTGCCGGGGCCGGGACCCCTACCGGCTCGGCTGTGACCGGAGCAGCGTGCCGGTGCATGCGGTCAGTGCCGACCACCGCACGCTCACGCTCCGGTACAGCCCGGTCTGCCGGGCTGTGTGGGCGGAGGTCGCCCCCGGCGCCGGGACATCGGGTCTCACCGTCTCCGGCGACGGCGGGGCGGTGACCGCACCCCCCGGAGACGCCCGCACCGGCATGTTGGGCGCCGCACCCGGCCGGGCCAGGGGGAACGTGAACCTGCCCGGCCATCAGGTCGGCGTGTCGGCGGGCACCTCCTGGGTCATCGCTCAGTGAGCGGCCCGGCACACGTGCAGAGTGGCCGCGTCTGAGCGCAGCGGGACGAAGTGCCCGGCGTCGTACACCTCGTAGACGCCCGCGCCGGTGCGGCGCAGCGGCAGGGCGTACCGCTCGCCGACGTACACCTCCCAGGGCGGCCGGGTGACCAGTCTGCCGCTCGCAAAGCCGAAGGTCTGGGCTCCCGTGACCCCGTCGGCGACCAAGCCGTGGTTGCTCTGCCAGACGCGGGTGGCTTCACGGGTACGGGCGTCGTAGCGGCAGGTGACGAAGGCCCGGGAGAGGTAGCCGTCTGCCCAGAGCACGGACTGCCACAGGCCGACGAGGTCACTGCGCGGATGGTCGCGGGCGTCGAGCAGCCTCTCGTCCCGCCAGTCGTCGCCGAGGGCGCCACGACCGGTGACGTACGACGTCACCGGCCTTTCGGTCGCGCTCGCCGGTACGTAGGCCAGCACGGCCGTGACGGCGACGATGAGTGCCCCGCGCAGCGGACGCGGTCCCCATGTCACCCCCATGTCCCGCCTCTACCCAGTGGCGGGAAATGGCAAGCAGTGCACTTCTGCGGCGGGAGCCGGCGACCTTACCGTCGGTGGGCGATTCGTCCGTGACTGATGGGGGTGGGGGCAGGAAATGGGGGCTTGGCGAGATCTACCGGGCGAACTGGAACCTGATGCACAGGTGTTGGTGGACCGGTTGCGGAAGATGAAGGACGACAGCGGGTTGAGTCTCGCGGCCCTGGCCGGGCGAACGCCGTACAGCAAGTCGGCGTGGGAGCGGTACCTCAACGGCAGGGCACTGCCGCCTCGGGAGGCCGTCGAGGCGCTGGGCCGGTTGGTCGACCGCGATGTCGTACCCCTGACAGCGCTATGGGAACTGGCGGAGCAGGCGTGGAACCGGCCGCGAAGCTCGACCGTACCGCAGGCGGAGCCCGGTGAGGAGCCGACGGGCGATGCCGCAGAGCCGGCCGTCCGGGCCAGGCGCCGGCTGCCGTCCGGTATGCGGCTGGCCGGTGCCCTCGCCGTCTCGGCCGCGGTGGCCGCCGGCGCGGCCGCGTTCTCGGCCGCAGGCGGGGATGACACCGCAGGCCGGCCAGCCACCACCACAGACACGGGGACGACTGGCGCGGAGACTGGTCTGGACACACAGTGCTATGCGGACGCCTGCACCGGACTCGACCCGAGGGACACCGGGTGCTCAGGAGACGCCTGGACCTCCGCGCTGGTCCGGGTGGACGGGGTATACGTGGAGCTGCGGTACAGCGACGCATGCCGGGCCGCCTGGGCCCGCATCAGCTGGGGCCGCCCCGGCGATGTCGCGGAGGTGGTCCCCGCGCACGGCAGGCACATGCGCGAGCGGGTGCACTACGACACAGACGTGTTCACCGCCATGGTTCCCGCTTTCGACCCAGCCGGCGTGAAGGCCTGCACACAGCTGCGCTCCGGCCGCCACGGCTGCACGACGCCGGGCGGGCGACGGCACCTGCTCGAGCCCCCCGAGCCGCCGGTGACCGGGTCACCGGCCAGCCCGCCCCGCCCTTCGGCATCGTAAAGCTTCGAGCATCAGCTCGCCGGTAGCGTAGGAGCTGGTGGCGAGGTCGTCGACGATCCGGCGCAGCGCGGCCACCGTGCGCTCCGCCGGCGGATCGGCGGGCTGCGGAGGCGAGGCGGTGCGGACGTCGCGGACGGCCCGGCGGGCCACCGTGCGCACCGCAGGCTCATCGAGGGTCTTCAGGCCGCTGTGGGCGAGCGCGGCGAGGGTCGGTGGGTGATCATCTGCTTCCCGAGGTCCTCCGCGCGGCTAAAGACGGTGATCAGGGCGCGTTGGGACAGGCCATGATCGAGCGCGTCCGCGACCGGGTCGGTGTGTCGCGTGAGACGTCTCGGTGTCGGCGGCGACGGCGCTGTGGATCACGGCGAGGGAGCGGGCGACCTTTAAGGAGCCGGTACGCCTGCGCGCGGCTGATGCCGAACTCCGCCTCGCAGTACGCCTCCCAGCGGGCCTCTTGTCGGACTGCGGACCGTGACTGACCATGCGTAGCAGGCGGTTGACCGGACCGTGACGAGGTGGGGGCTATGTCGACGGGAACGAGCGGGCGGTCATCATCATGCTGATCGCGCTGCCGAGCCCGAGCGGCTCGCGGCCGTCGCGGCGTACGACCGTTCCGGTGCGCCGCTTCGGCTTCTCCTTCTGGGCACCCCCGTTCTTCCGTGCCGCTTCCCGGGCGGTGACCAGGGCCTGGCGCGCGGGGTCGATCCCGCTCAGCTCGCTGCTCGCGCGATCACCGCCCCGGCCGTGTCGCCGTCCAGCGGGCGGGCGGCGAGCTCGGGCAACCGGTCCGCCCACGGCGTGGGCGCGGGCACCGAGGAACGCTCCTACGGCAACAGCGCCAGGCCCGGCCTGGGAGAGGCCGGCTTCGACGCGGCCGAGTGGAAGACCTGGGTCGACGCGGCAGGCGGCGACGTCGCCCAGGCATTACGCGACTGGATGGTCGATACCGGCCGCCCCGAGGCGGGCGCTGCTCTGACCCACCTCGAAGTCCGCGGCTGGATCCCGGCCTGACGTCGCAGACGGGATCGCCAGTGCGGGCGGTACGTCATTTCGATGACGTACCGCCCGTATCTCCTCGTACCGGCCTGCACGGCTGTTGCGCCGCCTGTCACGTGTCTCTGTGACGCTGGCGCCTATAGCGGACTGTGACATGGGCGAAGGCCCCCGAATCCCCTCCGTGAGACGGACGGTACTGGATGGCAGGCCAGGGGGAAGGGCCTGGTTCTGAAATCGGGAACGCCTCAAGGTGAGTGGGATGGCATGGGAACCGCGGTTAGCTCATCACTATGACGGTGGGCTTCTCGGACCCCTGCAGTGCATATGTGGCCTGCGGATCGGCGTTCATGGCTGCGACCCATCCGTTGTAGAAGGCCGTACCTGCTTCCGCGCTCCTGCCCGAGCGGACTTCGAACGAGGCGAATGCCCAGATCGAGCAGACCAGAATGAATTCCTGTGCGGTCGTGTCCCGAAGAGCGGCGGCGCATGCTTTGGACCAGCGCGGGTCGTTGGGTGCGAGACTTTCGCTGACGAAGGACCGCAGGTCGCGATGTGACGTCTGGTGTTGCTTGAAAACCCTGCGAGTGAACTGTCCTTCCACGAAAGATAAGGCGAAGGGGGAATTTACCCACATCCAGCTCCACCCCGGCCCGGTATACCCGTACTGAGATTCCGGGTAGTCGTCGTTTGAAATCACTGTTCTGAACCCGGAGGGGCCATCCATGGGGGCGTCCAGCCTGAGCATGATTCCTCCTGATGTCGCTTCCTTGTGAGCTGTGGCGGCGGGGACGCATGGCTCCCCACGTGCAACTCATGATCCTGTGGAATTTTACCCGGGTGAGCTGCTCCGGGAGCCGTCCGTGGAACACCTTTCGGGGTTACCGCATATGCCCGTAGCGGAAGAGGAAGGTCCGGATCCGAACTGCGAAAACACTAATCAAGTTCGAGTCGCGTTCGACGCCGAGCACTAAAAGACAAGTTTAGTACCTGTTTCTGAATGTCCGGCTCACGCACCGTAAAGGGGCGGAACCAGCCGAGAGTGCGCCTTCGCGAAATATGCGGCGCAGTCTCAAGCGGTGGTGTTGAGGAGGCTGGTGCCCAGCGGGGTCGTGGTGTGGAGGGCGGTGTTGTGGTGGCGGAGGGTGGTGGTCAGCCCGGCGGCGCGTAGAACGGTCGCGTGCTGGCTGGCGCTGGCCGGGGAGATACCGGCATGGCGGGCGAGTTCGGTGGTGCTGCTGCCGGGATGATGGGCGATGGTCCACAGCACGATGGCCCGGGTGTGGCCGAGGAGCGTGGTCAGGGAGTCGGGGACGGTACTGAGGACCCGTGCGGTCTCCGTTGGCGGCAAAGCGAGGTCTGTGTCGTCACGGCGGATAGGGTAGGTCAGATACGGCTGGGGTTCGGCGCTCACGCCCAATACAGGGGATGCGACCCCGAAGAACGACGGAATCAGCAGCAGGCCGCGGCCGGAGAGATGAATGTCGTCGTCTGCACCGTCGGCCATGGTGAGTTCCAGAACAGGCGGCTTCCACTTCATGTGGCGGGGGTTGAGTCCGGGCAGCAGGGTATGGAGTCCGCCGTGGGCGGCCTGACGTCTGCGCAGCGCTTGGTCCGCAGCGCTGAGGGCATCGATGCGCTGCTGGTAGGGAGTGATGACGTGCTGGTGCACGTGAGCTGCGACATCGGTCAACTCCAGCAGCAGCTCTTTGTCACTGCCGAGTGACTGAGTCCAGGTCGGCACCGGCCGCTGATGGTCGCGGCCGGCCCAGACCTCCATGTCCTTCCGGAGCCGGGCAGCAGGCATAGCCCGGATCTGATCCAGCGCCTCTTCGATGTGCTCGGCCGCCGGGTGGGCGAGGAAGCCCACCGACCAGCAACACCCTGAACAAGTGGGCAGCAGGAACCTCCGACACCCTGGCCCTGGGACTGATCACGGAGGCGATCGGGCTACGGATCCCCACCGTCGCGCTCCCCCACTGGAACGACGCCCAGGACAAGCACCCCGCCGTACCGCGAAGCGTCGAGACCCTGCGCACCGCCGGCGTCACCATCCTGCTCGGCGAAGGCGGGTTCACCCCGCACAAGCCACGGCACGGCAACCTGGACGCCTACCCATGGCAGGCCGCCATCGACGCGCTGCCTGTGCCCTGACCCGGAGCGGTCCTCTTCCGATACTCCCCGAGGGCCAGATTCAGCTGCAGATAGGCGCTGACTGTTGGCATACGCCAGGTGGTGGCACCAAAGTCACTGTTGAGGACGTCGAGGATGGCCTGGGCACCTCGTCTCCGCCGACCTACCGTGGGGTCCAACAGACACAGCCGGCCCCGTCCGTGAATCGCGGGCGGGGCCTTCGCGTGTCTGGAGCCGCAGACCGCTATCGCAACCCGTAGCGGCCGCCTGACCGGTGTTCCGCTCGGTCCTCAGCGCGTGATTCGTCGTCCAGGTAGGACATGGCGTAGCCGCGTTCGTCTCAAGCCGGTGCGGCGGTTACGCCGTCTGCTCCAGAGGCGCTGGGCGCGCACCGCCTCGATCGGCGGCGGCCAGCCGCCGGTCATCACCGACGACATGCTCCACACCGTGCTGCGGCGCCGCGCGGGCGGCGAGTCCGTCGAGCAGATCCAGCCCGACCTGATCATCCGGCAAGTGCGAGGAACACAACCCCTCCGTCGCCAGCATCTACCGGGCGCTCGCCGAGCACGCCAAGCGCGAGGCGTACCTCGAAGCCGTCGAGGCCGCGCACGCCGACTTCGCCGCCCTCCAGGTCGGTGAAGTCCCCGGACCCCGCCCCGCTGTTCCTGACCGAGCGTCACTCTGATTACAGAGAGCTACCTGCCGCTTCGCCGTAGCTTCGGTAGAACAAGGCCGGAGCGGACCGTAGTTGGCCATAGACGCAGTAAAGGCCGACCGCCCGAAGGCTGTCAGCCCTGTACGCGCGCAGTGGGTGCCCCACACCCTCTGTCGGCCCGGACAGACCACCAGTCTTCCGTACATCGGTGCGAACCTCCGCAGTCCGTTGAGGTCAACGTACCCCAGCCTGGGGTGCTGCGGTCACGATTGCGGGTGATGGACTGCAGGACCACCCGATCAAGTTTGGACGCGAGAAAGCCCCCGTGCATTTCTGCCCGGGGCTTCCCAGCTCTTCCCCTGGCTGCCGGCGGGCGGGTCGTGGGGGGCGCCTCTCAGCCGAAGGCGGCACGCTCGCTGTCAGCCGGCGGGCGGCGCCTGGCCGCGGAGTTGCTGCACGGTCCGGGTGATCCTGCCGGCCCGGATCGACCGCTCCTGCGTGACGCTCGCCTTCCGCACCATCGTCTGGGCTGCAGAGAACGGTGTACTTCTGACGAGGATGTTGTAGCCGGTGTCCTTGTAGGGGCTGTCTGGGGCGAAGCAGTGTGCGGTCCGGTCGGTGGTGTCGCCGGCCGGGGTTGCGGTGTGGCCGTGTTCGTGCCAGATGCAGCACCAGCGGCACCACACGCGGAGGGTTTGCTGGCCGCTGTCGTGGTCTTGGATGAAGCCGGGAAGGACGGGGCTGTTCTCGCTCATCGGGCCTCCAGGGCTGCATCGGCTGTGGAGCGTGCTGGGCGGCAGTGTGCACCCGGATCGCGTTCGCACCGGACGGCCCGGCCGGGGTGCCGTGGGAAGGCGCCTTATGGGGTTGTAGGCGGGCACTGAGGCGTGGTGCCGGATCCGAGCCTCTGTGCGCCCTGCACGCCCTCTCCACGGGCGCGGCGGGCACGCCGCACGGTCGACCCCATGGGGGCGACTGCGGAACGATGTGCGGGGCGTGGGGATGGCACGGACTGCCCGAACGAGGAGGAGGAGGAGGTACTGGTGGATGGGGTCCGGTGCGAGGAGTGCCTGTATTACTGGGAGCTGGACGCTACCGAGCCGGAACGCCGACTGGTGACGGATGACGGGCTGACCCGGCCACACGGGGATCCGCGGGAGGCAGGGCCGGGGACAGCGGCGTAGCCGGGGTAAGGCCCGGCCGCCGGGGGGGAGCCGGGCCACAGTCGGTCAGGGCAGGTCCGGAATGCACAGGCCGGCCCCATGGCCGATCTGCACCACGTCCATCTGGCTCAGGACCGAGCAGCAGAGCCGGCTAATGGTGCCGCCTTCGCCAAGGATTTCACCGCGACCTGGCAGCGGGTCGACCGGCTGTGCCGGGTCCAGCCGGCCGGCCGTGCCATCTGGACGCGTCATGGCGACGCCATGCTCTTGTCGGAGTTCCTGCTTACCCTAGTCGTCGAAGTCGCTGTCCGCGGCCTCGACCTGGCTGATGCACTCGGACGCGAACCCTGGCTCACCTCGTCAGCCGGTGACGCCGTACTGGAGCTGCTTCTCGGCGCAGAGCAGATGGCGGCCGCCGACAAGTTGGGTTGGAGCCAGCCGCACTTCATGCGCAAAGCTACCGGCCGTGAGCCGTTGGACGAAACAGAGGCCGCGCAGATCGAACAGCTCGGCATTCGATGGCTCGCTCGGAATGATTGCTGCCGACATTTGGCAAGTGCCGGCCGTCAGCAGGATGCGCCGAAGCTGGGCCGTCTCTGGGCCGTCCGAGGTCGCTCGACAGTGGCCAAGGACGACAAACGACGATCACCGGGCGCACGAACCCATTACTTCTGAGCAGGTGAAACGCAGGTCGCCAAGATCCTCGGCAAGACCCAGGGCAAGAAGAAGCAGGTTCCGTGATCATGCATCCCACCTGCGCTTTCGGCGCGGATGGGAGGCATTTTCCGTGCCGCCTGCGACTCCCTCCCGGCTACGCTCGCGCGGGAGCGCCCCGCGGCGCGTGGCTGCGGGGCGCCTTGTGGGGTTCAGTCGATCCGCTCGCCGTCGTACGTACCGCCCTTGCAGAGGTTGTCCGTCAGATCGGCCGTTCCGCCGCCTTGCTTGCACTGAGAAGGGCTGACGTCGGATGGGGCACCCTGTGCGGTGGCGGCGGTGGCGGTGGCGGCGCCTGTGAGGCCGAGTCCGGCGAGGGCTGCCGTGGCGATGACGGCGGCGAGGATTCGTCGAATGCGCATTTGGTTTCCCTTTCACGGATTGCCTCGGTTGGGGCACTAGCCAGCTTGATCTTCACCCATGTGGGTGGCATGTCATGTTGGGCCATTCGGGTGACAGTGCGGTCGGGTGCGGGGTCGGTGACGCGACCCGTCGGACAGGCCCTGGAACGACGAGACCACCCCGCCCAACGTGGTCGTCCGCGTCGGTCAGCGGGTGCGGAGAGCGGTGGTGTACACGTCCGTACGGTTCTGCGGTGCGCCGGAGTGGGTCTCGGTGAGCACCGCCCGTACTCCCTTGCCGTCCGCCACCAGGCCTTGGTAGTCGCCGAGGAAGAAGCCCCCGGCGAACGGTGCCTGCAGCCAGTCGAAGACCCGCGAGATCCGTCGTTCGGTCCGGAGCTTCGGGTTTCCGTGCCGCAGCGTGGCCAGTTGGTAGGCGGTGGGCAGGGTGGTGGTGTCGCCGGGCCTGAGGAAGCGCAGGTCGTAGTAGGTGAGCGCGACCGTGCCCCGCTCGTCGACCGCGATCGACGGTGAGAACGCCGGAACGCCCTTGGGGTTGATCAGCTCCGGGGTCCCCCAGGTGCGTCCGCCGTCGGTGGACCGCACGAGCTGGACGGAGTCGAACCTGCCGCCGGAGAAGTCCGAGCCCTCGTAGGCCATGTACAGCGTGCCCGTCCTGGGATCGACGGCCGGGCTCGGCACGGTGGTCCCGTCGCGCAGCAGTTTGGTGGGGTCGTTCGGGTCGACCTCCGGTACGGAGGTGTCCCGGGCCACGGTGACCGGGGCGCTCCAGGTCTCTCCGGCGTCGGTCGAGGTAACCACCTCGTAGCGGGCCTCGACGACGGTGCTCAGGTCGTCGGAGTAGGTGATCCGGTCGAAGAAGTCGTACAGGGTGCCGGTGCGCCGGTCGACGACGATCTGATGCCCGATGGTCTGGGTGTTGGGAACGGTGCTGGTGTCGACGAACGGCCGGGCCTTGCTCCAGGTGCGGCCGCCGTCGCGGGTGAGGGAGATGTAGCCGGGACCGTCGAGGGAGCTGGGGCCGGGTGGGTCGTTGTCGAGGCGGTTCCAGACCTGGTAGGCGGTGCCCTTGCGGATCGGGTCGGCGGTGAGTGTGGGCTTGTCGTTGAAGAACGGCTGCTCGTCGACGTGCGTGGTCGTGAGGTTCTGCCAAGTGCGGCCGCCATCACGGGACGTGACTGCCAGGAGGGCGCTGCGCGTGCTCTTCGTGAAGTCGACGCCCTCTCCGCCGGCGTAGACCGTGCCGTCCGGTCCGGTGCTCACCCAGGGGTCGGTGGCCCGTTCGTAGTCCGCGCCGCCGGGGGCGCACAGGCTGAACGGCAACGTGCTCCGGTGGAAGGTGCGGCCGTCCCTGGTCCAGCCGGCCACCAGGCCACGGGCGCCGCCGTCGTTCCAACGGTCCTGCTGGAACACGGTAACCACGCGCTTCGGGTCGCGCGGATCGACGGACAGGTACGGCTCGACCTCGGTGCCCGGGTAGACGACGCTGTCGGGGGACCTCGCGCCGATGGTGCACTTCGCGTACGGGTCGTCCTGGGACACCCTGACCAGTGGTGTGCCGTCGGGGTTCCGGTCTGCCGCGGCGGGAGTCGTGCCGGTGGCCGTGACGAGCAGGAGCGCGGCGGTGGTGACGGCGGTCGGGGGCAGGACGACGCGCATGCGGGATCTCCTCCGGGCCTGGCGGCCGGGGTACGGGAGGTGGCCGGGGCGCGGAGGTGTACCGGAACGCGAGGCTGGGGCGACTCCGCTTGATCCTTTTCGGCGTTGCATCCGGTGCCCTTGATGGGCCGAACGACGGAGTCATCCCCGGGGTCGTCGAGGAGCACGGCGGAGGCGGCCCGGGGGGGCCCGTGCCGGTCGGGTCCGTTGTGGTGGGGTTAAGGGGGCGTCTCGTAGGCCCCGGAGAGGGCCGTGGGCCGCGTGCCGGTCGGCGATGCCGACGGGATCGGCCTTGGCGCAGACGGTGGGTGGGGCGGGATGACCTGCTGGATCCGTCATGCCGACCATCCTCACCCGGCTTGACGAAAGAGATTGGGGCACCTCCCCCCCGGCTGCCCAGGACGGGCGGGGGAGAGGGTGCGACGCTGGAGTGAGGGACCCGCCAGTGGAGGTCCGAGTGTGTCTCATCCGGTTCGGGGCCCTCTTCTCGGCCTGGCGACCATGTCCCGGTGCGGCTCGATGTGAGCCCGCCGGCCGGGGCACCACCGATCGAGCGTCGCCAGGCGGCCTTACCGCGTGGATCCGGCCCGCCGGGACCAGGACCGCGCGACCAACCCGGAAGGCAGGTGCTTCCCATGCGCACGTCGACCCGTATCGCCGGTGCCCTCACCGGCCTCACCCTCACCCTCGGCGGTGCGGTCCTCGCCGCTCCCGCGGTCCGGGCGGACATCCCCGCCTGCACGCAGATGGCCGAACTGGCCGGTGCCACCGCTTCCGACTCCGTCACAGCGGCCTGCAGCCGTGGCGTGGTCGGAGACCTGCAGGGTTGTGTGACCGGGCTGACCGGGGCCGGAGTGGCGGGCGGTGCCGCGACCGGTGCCTGCCGGGCGGCGGCCCACGAACCGCGTTAGAGGACCACGCGCGGCAGGCACCAGCCGGTACCGGACATCGGCATCGCCCCGCTCCTGCCGACGCACACGCGGCGTACCGATGCGGCCGGTCGAGGTCGGTGACGTCATGCCTCTCCGGGGCCGGGCAGTCGCCGCCCGGGCGCGGTGCCCGGCCTTGCCTCGCGGGCGCGCTTCGTCGTCCCAGAGCCGGAGCCGGGCCTGTAGCGAGGGAGACTCAGCTAGAAGGCGAGGGTGCGCCGAGCCGACGGCGCTGGGCAAACTACTCCCGGGTGATGAGTCCTGCGCGGAACGCTTGTTCCCACTGGGCTTCCAGATGATCGTCGTTTGGATCTTCTTCCCGGAAATCGGTCTCCCAGGAGTCGAGGTCGTCGACCGGCTCGGGGTCCGCCCAGGGATCAGGTTCGTAGGAGATCCCGCAGTCCGGGCTGTGTGGCCCGTAGTCGTCCCGATCGCGGTGGTCAGTCAACGTCCCGTCCCTTCTGCGTGCCCACGAGCCTCGCCACTGGGCCATGAGCGTACTGTTCCAGGCAAGTGGACCGTGTGCCTGAACGCCCCTATGGCAACCTGTAGGTTCTCGCGACTCGTGTCGGAAGCCGCGCTCTTGGCCTGCGACTTCGCTCCCCGTCTCACGACGTGCCGGACGCTGATGTCTCAGGCTCGTGTCGTCTTCTCGACGGCCCGCCTTCCCGTTCGAGATGCGCAGTCATCGACGGGGGACGTTGATGATGCGTCCCGTCGAGGAAGGGCGCATCCTCGCGGCCCGAGGGCGGGGCGAGCCACTTGCGGGAGCAGCCGGTCGGGTCGTCATGGGCGGGGTGAGTGCGGCGGTGGGGTCGTACGAACTGCACGTACCGGTGAATATGGTCAGCGGTGTGCCACATACGGCTGACGGAACGGGATCCGGAGCCCGACGGCGGGGCCACGCCCGCCGACAGCGCCGTCCGCCTGGCGAGCCCGTCGCGAGCAGGGTCGGTCGTCACGACCGGGCATTATTTCGGGCGTGACGCACCCCCCGTAAAAAGAACACCGGTTCTGCTTGTAGACTGTCACAAGCAGAACCGTCGTTCTTTTTACGGGGGAACCGCGATGCCTCGGCTCACCGACGCGCGCAAGGAACTCCGGCGCGCCCAGATCGCTGAGGCCGCCGTACGCTGCTTCGGCCGCAACGGCCTGGAGCGGACCTCGATCGCCGACATCATCGCCGAGTCCGGGCTCTCGGCCGGCTCGATCTACGCGCACTACCGCAACAAGGCCGACCTGGTCCAGGCAGCCGCCCGCGAGGTGCTCGCCGAGCGCGCCAAGGTCCTTGGCGAGTACGCCGCGAGTGACACCCCGCCCGCCCCCGACGAACTGCTCGCCCGCCTGATCGCGGCGATCGACCCCGCGGAGGCCCGGGTCGGCGTGCAGACCTGGGGCGAGGCGACCACCAACCCGGCCATCCGCGACATCGTCGTCGACATGACCGACCGGATGCACGCGATGCTGCACGACTGCGTCACGGCGTGGCTGGTCAAAGCCGGGCAGCACGAGCCGGCCGAGGCCCGGGAGAGCGCCACCCCGATCGCCCACCGGGTGATGGCGCTCTATCAGGCCGAACTGCTGTACACCGCCTTGCAATCACCGACCGAGGAGACAGCGTCATGACCACCTCGACCGCTTCGTTCGCCGGCCGCACCGTTTTACGCGTCGGTTACGGCGCGTTGCAGCTTGAGCGCCTGCACGACCGCCGCGGCGAGGCCGTCGCGCTACTGCGCCGCGCGGTCGAGCTGGGCGTCGACCATGTGGACACCGCCGAGTTCTACGGCTTCGGTTTCGCCAACGACGTGATCCGCGAAGCACTGCGCCCCGAGGACGGCGTCCTGGTGGTCACGAAGGTCGGCGCCGACCCCAACCCGGGCGGGCGCGTGCCGTTGCGTCTGGCGCAGCGGCCCGAGCAACTGCGCGCCAGCGTCGAGGACAACCTGCGCAGCCTCGGCGTCGACCGGCTCTCGGTGGTCAACCTCCGCCGCCTGGACACCGGCCCGGGCCTGCGTCCCGAGGGTGACCAAGTGGTCGACCTCGACGACCAGCTCGCGGTGATGACCGCCCTGCGCGACGAAGGCAAGATCGGCGCGATCGGCCTGAGCAGCGTCACCCTCGACGGCCTGCGCCGCGCCCTGCCGGCGGGCATCGCCTGCGTGCAGAACGCCTACAGTCTCGTCTGCCGCGACGACGAAGACATGCTGCGGCTGTGCGCGGCCGAGGGCATCGCCTGGGTGCCGTTCTTCCCGCTCGGCGGGGCCTTCCCGGGCCTGCCCAAGGCGACCGACGAGCCGGCGGTGCACGCCGTGGCCGAGTCCCTGGGCGTCACGCCCTCCCAGGTCGGCCTCGCTTGGCTGCTGCACCACGCCCCACACGTGCTGCTCATCCCCGGCACCGCCGACGCCGCCCACCTCGAGGCCAACATGACGGCCGGCGAGATCGCCTTCGACGCCGCGGCCCTCGCCACCCTCGATGCCGTCGCGTCCCGCTCCAACGAGGTCCCCATCGGCTGACCGCAACCATCGGGACCCAGGTCGCGACCACACGCCGGACACCCTGACGAAAATCCCCGGCCGCGCCGGGGACCCGTACTTCACCATGCTCTAAGGACGGATCATGAAGGCGATCATTTACAGCGACAACGGCGGCCCCGACGTTCTTCGGCTCGTCGACCGTGACCTGCCCGCGCCCGGCCCCGGCGAGGTTCGCGTCCGAGTTGCCGTGTCCGGGGTCAACCCGACCGACTGGCAGGCCCGCTCCCGCGCCACCCCCAAGGGATTTGCAGAGGTCACCCCGCACCTGGACGGTGCCGGCACGATCGACGCCGTCGGTGAGGGGATCGACCAGGGCCGGATCGGCCAGCGGGTCTGGCTGTTCATGGCCGCCGCCGGGCGGCCCACCGGTACCGCCGCCGAGTTCACCGTCGTGCCCGCCGAACGGGCCGTGCCGCTGCCCGACGAGGCCGGCTTCGACGTCGGCGCCTCACTCGGCGTCCCCGCGCTCACCGCGCACCGCGCGCTCACCGTCGCCGAGGACGGGCCACGCCGGCTGCGGCCCGGGGCGCTCGACGGCAGAGTGGTACTCGCCGCGGGCGGGGCCGGGGCGGTCGGGCACGCGGTGATCCAGCTCGCCCGATGGGCCGGCGCCATCGTGATCAGCACGGTCAGCGGCCCGGAGAAGGCCCGGCTGGCCACCGCCGCCGGAGCCCACCACGTGATCAACTACCGCGAGGACGACCCGGCCGCCGAGATCCGCAAGATCGCCCCGGACGGCGTCGACATCGTCGCCGAGGTGGCGCTCGGCGCAAACCTCGCACTGGACCTGGCCGTGCTGCGGACACGCGGCACGATCGCAACCTACGCCAACGACGGTGGTAAGCCGGTCAAGCTGGACGTGATGCAGAACATGGTGCTGAACGCACGCTTCCAGTTCCTGGTGCTCTACACGGCCGGACCGGGGGCGCGCGCCAAGGCCGCCCAGGACGTCGCCGCCGCAGTCCGCGACGACGCCCTGCCGGTCGGCGCGGAGCACGGCCTGCCGCTGACCCGCTTTCCGCTCGACCGCACCGCCGACGCGCACCGGGCCGTGGAGAGCGGTGCCGTCGGCAAGGTCCTGGTGGACGTCGCGCCGTGACGCCCAGCGCCGTGCGATCCACCCGCCATGGCGGGGATTGGCGCCCCCGCAGCGAGATGGACCGTCGAGCCGGTGACCTGGACTGTCTCACGGCTGGCGTCGGATCCGACAACCATCCGACCCGTCCGTGAGACTCCGACACGGAACCTGAGATCCCGCACAACCATGACTTAAGAAGTCCGACGTTCGCACCAGTGGCCACCACTCTCCGTTTTCCATTCAACAAGGTGGTTGGCCCGTGGATTTCACGCCAGGCGTCAAATACGCTGCACGGAAGCGTCCGACATCTTCCATACGGCCTTGGTCTACGCCTCACCTTGGCCGCTTCCGCTCGCCGATCTCCCGCCGGCCTGCCGGATGACCTCGCCGAGCGTCTCGATCGCCATGCGGACGAGCAGGCGGCTTGCCTCGGCCCTGAAATCCGCGCCCTCGTGGCCTCCGCCGCCCTAGCGGACTTGCCGCTGGCGCAGTTCCGGGAGTGGATCAAGACGAGGAAGTTGCCGGTCGACCGCGCGCTGCTGCACACGGCCTACTTCGACGACCCGGACGTCCTGGCCTTGATCAGCCTTCGTATCGAACGACACATGGCCAAGCCGCCGCGGGGCGGTGAGGCTCAGGCGGCCGCCAGTCCGAAATTGACCGCTTGGCTCGACCAGAACGCTGTGGAGGTGGCGGCCCGCCTGACGGACTTCCGTACGCGGGTGCCGGACTGAGCAGCACCTTGGCCGGGCCGATTGACCCGTCGCACCGTTGGTTCCTGGCCCTGAGCCCGCGCGTCCTGCCCACCGGCTGAGCTGCTCCGGGACCTGGTGGCTAAACGATCCAGCCGTGGCCCTGAAGGAAATCGGTGTCCGGCCGGCGTGGAGGAAGACCGGCACTGCCCGGCGCATCCACGACGCCCTCCTTGCCACACGCAACGAGCCGTACGTCACGCTCACGGTCAACCCAGCCGCTGGGGACGGAAAGGTCCACGCGCTGTACAGGTCGTGGAGGTACGAGGACATCGGGCAGAGCCAGCCGTCACCGGCCTCGCCGGTCCTCACTGTGATGGTCCGCGCCTGTCACTGACCGGCACCCGCGACATGCCGGCGGTACCGGACGACGCGGCCTGGACGCGGCGGCCCCGTCCACATACAGCCCCGCCCGGCTGGGGCCGTCGAGCGTGGGCCGCAGTCCGTATGGGTCATGGCGTCCCGGGCCGCGTGCGCCAGCGGCCTTCCCCCGGACGCCAAGGGCTGCCTCCGCCTCGACGATGGTGTCGAAGACCTGCAGAACCTGGTCGACGCCCGTCATCTCCAGGATCCGCCGCAGCGCGGCCGGTACACATGCCACCACCAGCGCAGTAGTGTCGGTAGCGTTTGTTAACCGCTTTTAGGGGGACGGCGATGGCCGGACAGAGCCGGAATTCGAATCAGGACGACGAGCATGGGATAGGTCTGTTCGCGGCGTTGGACATGCTGCGGAGGGAGCTGGCGGAGGCTCAGCGCGAGGCGAAGTCAGCGGGGGTAACGTTCCCGGTCGAGTCCGTCACGGTCGAGTTGCAAGTGGGCCTGACACGGGGGAAGGACGGCAAGGTGGGCTTCAAGGTGCCGTTCCTCGGCGCGGAGGTGGGCGGTTCGGGGAGCATCGCGCGGGAGACGGTACAGACCGTCACGCTGGTGCTGGGGACGCCACAGGACAGAGACGGCGAGCCGATAAAGGTGGCTGACGAGGACGAGGACTGGAAGAACTAGGAGGGGCGACGAGCTGTGTCGATGGCGCGGTGTGTGGTGGAGGTTATCGCGGAGTTTGAAACCAGTCCCCGCTACCGCTACGGGTCGGGGCTGCTGGTCGGCAGAGAGGTGCTGACGGCTGCGCACGTGGTTGCCGGTGCGAATAGCGTGAGTGTGCGTGGGCCGGACAAGGTCGAGCGGCCGGCGCTGCTCAAGGGCGCGTTGATCGGCGACCCGAACGGCTGCGACATGGCGCTGCTGCCGGTGCCGGACGGCGACGAGGCGACAGGGGTGGAGCTGGCCTTGGTGCGCCGGGACGGGCCGGGGGGCGAGATCGTCGCGGACTGCTGGTCGGTGGGCTACCCGGTCTCCCAGGAGGTCCACAGGGACGCGCCCGTGCCCAGCCGGATCGTACGGGAGACGGTGGAGGTGAGGGGCTGCATTCCACCGCTGAGCGGTCTGGTGGAGGGGCTACTGTCACTCAAGGTCACACACGAACCGCGTGCGTTGCCGGAGCAGAGGATACGCGCGGGGGAATCGGAGTGGTCCGGCATGAGTGGGGCGCCGGTCTTCGCGGGTGATCTCCTTGTGGGGGTGGTGGGCGAACACGCGTCGGCGCGCGGCACCTCGGACCTCTCGGTCGTCCCCTTCTCACATCCGGATGCCGCACCGTGGCTGCGTCGGCTCGGCGTCACGGATCAGGGCGCCCTGCCGATGGTGCCCCGGCTCGCCGCACTCGTCGCCGACGCACAGCTGCCACCGCGGCCGCCTCCAAGTTCGTTGTTGCGGGGAGAGTTCGGGATCGTCCCGTTCCACGGGCGGGAGGACGAGCTGCGATGGCTCACCGAGTGGTGCCAGGACGCGGGCCAGGCGTCGGTGCGGCTGGTCACCGCGCCCGGTGGCCAAGGCAAGACCCGGTTGGCGCGCGAGCTGTGTCTCCGCATCGGACCGGAGTGGACGGCCGGGTTCGTACGTCCCACGGCGACAGAGGAGGAGATCGCCGCGCTGGCCCGGCGTCGCGGGCCCTGCCTCCTGATCGTGGACTACGCGGAGACGCTGGCTCCCCAGATCAGGACGATCGTCAACGCCTTCACGACCGCGCCGCGCCTGCGCCTGCTCCTCCTGGCTCGCTCAGTCGGCGACTGGCTGGACAAACTGCGAGAGGACGCCGACGAGTCGCTGGCCGCGCTGCTGCTGGGCGCCGACGAGCTGGCGCTGGAGCCGTTGCCACCGGATGTGGACGACCGCCGGGCAATGTTCCGGCAGGCCCGTGACGCGTTCGCCGACCGCATCGGCATGGACTCGGCGACGGTACCGCCCCCGCCCGACCTCGACGAGACGCGCTACGGACTGACGCTCACGCTGCACATGGCCGCCTTGGCCGCGCTGCTCGACGCCGCAGACGACGGCGGCAAGCCCGACGCCCACCCCACCCGGCGCGACCCTGCCGTCCGGGTCCTCGACCATGAGCGCAGGTACTGGCGCCGCGCCGCCGCTGCCTTAGACCTCGACCTGGGCACGGAAATCCTCGACCAGGTGGTCGCCGTCGCCACGCTCTACGCGCCGGCTGACCGCGATGCCGCCAACCGCCTGCTGACGCAGGTCGGCGACCTCGGCGATCAGCCGCAGCTGGTCCGTAGCCGCTGTCTTGCCTGGGCCGCACAGCTCCACCCCGGCGACCGGCCGCTGTCCCCACTCCAGCCCGATCTCCTCGGCGAGGAGCACGTCGCCCGCGTGCTCCGGCAGACACCCGAGGTTGTCGAGGCTCTGGCGCCCGTGGCGAAGGAAGGCGAAGTCCACCAGGCTCTCCGTGTCCTGGGCCGTGCCGCTCCACGTCACGACCACCTCGTCCCGCTTCTTACACGCCTGGTGCACCTCGACCCCGCCCTCCTGCCTCTCGCGGTGGAGGTCGCAGTCGAACTCCGCGAGCCTGGACCGCTCGTCGCCGCGATCGCGGAGGACATGTCGCCACTGGACGATCCGGTCATCCTGCTCAGGGTGATCAACGCGCTACCGACCAGGACCGTCGCGCTGGCGGATCTGGCACTGCTGGCGCACCAGAGGCTGGTGGACGTCCTGGGACCGGTCCTCGACGAACACTCCGAGTTCGTCGGGACGCTGGTGGATCTCGGCCGCCGGTTCTATCACGTCGGCGCCTACGATCAGGCCCTCGCCGTCGGGCGGCGGGCGGTCGCCGCGCTGGACGGCGCACCTGATTCGGCGTCGCGAGGTGACGACCTGGTACTGGCGCGAAAGGTGGTGGCTGACGCTCAGGTGGCCCTGGGCCACCCCGAGCAGGCGCTCGCCGCGGACCGCGCGGCCGTCCGTCACTACGAGCGGCGTTATGACACCGACCCGGCCGGCTATCGGGTGGCACTGGTTCACGCCCTGTGCGATCTGTGGAGGGGCCTGACGGCCCGGCAGCGGCATCGGGAAGCGCCGAGGCACAGCGCTCGGCTCCTCAATCTCGTACGGGAGATGTCCAGCGACAGTCACCCCGAGTCGCAGGTGGGCATCGCCCGGTCGCTCCAGAGCGTCGCCGACGCCATGCTGGAGACAGGCAACATCGACCAGTCAATAGCCCTCGCCCGGGAGTCTGTACGCCTCGCGCAGAGCCTGGCCGCGTGGCGCCCGGATGCCTACCGGAGCACGCTCGCGTCCGCGCTGGTCGGCACCGCCGGCATCCTGGTGCACTGCGGACGCCCCAGGGAGGCCGAGGAACTGGCCCGTGAGGCCGTCGAGATACGCGAGGTCCTCAGCGCTCGGCGGCCAGAGCGCTACACCTCGGAGTCCGTCAGCGCTCGCGACCTCCACGCGGGGATCTTGTTCGATCTCGGTCATACGGCGGAGGGCTTCGACGCGATGGTCACCTGCATCCACGAGCTGACGCCGCACCTGATACGCCATCCCGAGGCACACCTGTCCCAGACCGTGCACCTGATCGGCAATCTCGCCGCCGCCGCGACGCGAAGTGGCCGCTACCATCCCGCCTTGGAGCTCCTGGACGACATGGAGAACTGGTGCCGGTCCGCTTCGGAGGAATCAGGCCATCCACCCTTCCCCCACACCAAGCGCCAGCGCCTGCTCGGGGCGATCCTCGCCACCCGCTGCACCATTCAGCAGGACGCCAAGCAGTACGCCGACGCCGTACACAGCGGGGAGCAGGCCGTGGCCGCGCTTCGCGCGTCGATGGCCGAAGACCCCACAACCTCCGAGACACGCGCCGACCTCGCGGTGGTCTATGCCGACCTCGCCCTGGCCCAGGGACATAGCCAGCAGCTGGCCGCCTGCCTGGAATCGGCAGCCAAAGCGGTAGAGACGATCAGTGCGTCCCAGGACGCACGCCATGCCCAGAGAGTGAACATCGCAGTCGCGGTAACCTCGCTCGTCCGCGTCCTCCTGAACGCCGGGGAAGACGTTGCGGCGGAGAAGTACGCGCGCCGAGCAGTGGACATGCTCCGACCAGAGGCCGTCCTGAATCCCGCCAAGCGCGCTGAACTGGCCATAGCGCTACACCATCACGCGGCGACTCTGAATCGCGTCGGCTCCCCACGCAGAATCCACGTGATCAATGAGGTCATCAACCTGCGGAGCCGACTCGCCGAAGAGAATCCGTCGCCGCAGGCGCAAGAGGACCTGGACCTGGCGTTGCGTTTACGAGGCAGCATGCTGCGACAGAACGACGACATGACGCGGGACATGAGAGGCACGTCAACGCCAGCCGAGGCCGCGCTCGCTACCCCGCGCAAGGCGTCGTGCCCCTGCGGCTCCGGCCGGAGGTACAAGCGCTGCTGCGGGCGGTCGCCCGGGTAACCCCGTTCTGCCTGCGGCCCGAAGTCCGCGGCGCCGCGTGTACGCCCCAAGAGACACGCTTACGGCGTGCTCATCCGGCTCGCCCCCCGTGGTGCGCCAAGAAACGATCCCTCGGCCGCAGGTGAGAACGTCCCACATGCGTGAGCGATGCGTGAGCGGACTGAGTGAGACGAGCCGTCACACGCTGGTTCTTCCCCCCGGTACCGCATAGCGCTGAACAGGCAGAACAGCGCTACGCGGCACAGCCGCGCATCACCCGGCAAGGATCCAATCCCACTCCACCAGCAGGGCATCGCGCTGCCGGTCCTCCACCAGCTCGACCGGACACACTTCGTCCGCCAGCCACATGATCAGCTGGTCCTCATCCGCCCGTGTCGCGGGACGGAACCTCAGCGCCTCCCGGATCTGCTTGCGGTGGTTCTTCGCGGAACGGCTGGCCAAGTCGTACTTCGCGAACTCGGCCGCCGGCACCTTCACCAGCCCTGCGACGTAGTCCACCGCGGCCTGCGGAATCTCCTCCAGAAGATCGGGGAACCGGCCCTCCAGCTCGAAGAACTTCAGCATCAGGCAGAAGCCGAGCCGCGTCGTCCCCGCCTTGTTCGCCACCAGATCCCAGTCGCTGTCCACCAGCGTCCAGCACGCGACCACGTCTTCCGGCGACCACTCCTGCCGCACGGGAAACGGCATATCTGACTACCTGAAAGCTACCCGGTGGTTACTTTTCCCCTGGGGGCAGAGGTAGGAGTCCGGGGCCATGGCCACTGGCCGTGCTCCCCGTACGCTGTGGTCAGCGCCATCTCCAGCCGGCGTCCGAAGACATCCCGCCCAGGTCCGTCGGACGCGAACTTGTGGCTGACGGACGGGAGGCGGGCGACGGACGTGTAGGTGGTCACGTCCAACAGGGTCGGGCGCCGGCCGTCGTTGCGATGGGAGCTGAGGGCGACATGCCACCATCCGGACTAAAACGCCGTTTCTTATGGCTCGGGTGAGGGCTGAGCGGCCTGGGGAAAGCCCAACTGGTCCAGCAGCACGCTGAAGAGGTCCTCCGCAAAGGTGTCCCGCGAGCGCAGTAGCTCTTCGATCCCGGACTGCTGCGCTGTGGCTGGGATGCCAGCCGCTGCAGCCCAAACTAGGGCGCCTTCAGCGCCGGCTGGAACATCCACCTCGAGCTCCGCGCGCTTGCGCCTCACAGCCTCGTTGAACTCGGGTGTACCCGCCCACAGGCTCGCGTCGTCCAGGTCCTCTGGTTCCTCGGTGAGGAGTGCCGCAGCGTTGTCCAGGTTGAGCCACGCCTGCCAACGCTGCCCGTTGGTTCCCAGCCCGGTCACGAGGGCAATATCGCTATCAAAGACGTCTGCGACGCAGGCCGGTGCGCCGGTCCATCCGACCAGGGCGGACAGGTAGGCGTCCTCCCATAGTCCGTGATCGAACTGGAGGGTCTGCCAACCACCCGGTCGCGGCCACCACGCATGCACGGTGTCCTTCAGCTCGTGGCTGATGCTGTTGAACACGGGTGCTTCCAGCAGCGGACGCTTGCTACGGGCAAAGACCAGGTGACCCGAAAATCCCACGGACCCTCCTCCTTGGAGACGTTGCGCGCACCTTACGGGCTACCACCGACAGAGCAGGCTTGGGCCCGCTCAGCTGCTGAGTCGGCGGTAGCCGATGAGGGCGGCAGCTATGCCGACGAAAGCGAGGAAGTGCTCGGCCTTGCGCTCGTAGCGGCGGTGCAGGCGTCGGCATCCGGCGAGCCAGGACACGGTTCTCTCGACGACCCAGCGATGACAGCCCAGGCGTGTCGAGGACTCAATGCCTTTGCGAGCGATCCGGTGGCAGATGCCCCTCTTGCGCAGCCAGCGCCGCAGGTGGTCGTAGTCGTATCCCTTGTCGGCATGGAGCTTGGCGGGACGCCGGCGACGCGGACCGCGACGGGAACGGATGGGCGGGATCCCGCGGACCAGCGGCTTCAGGCCGAGACTGTCGTGCATGTTGGCGCCGGAGATGCCCAGCGACAGAGGCAGTCCATTCCGGTCTGTGATCAGGTGGATTTTCGATCCCGGCTTGCCACGGTCGGTCGGATTCGGTCCGGTCAGCGGCCCCCTTTTGCCGCCCGCACGCTGACGGAGTCGATCGCGCACCGCGACCAGTCCAGCTCACCTCTGGCACCGAGCTCGTCCAGGACGACCCGGTGCAGCCTGGCCCAGACCCGCTCCCGGCTCCACTGGGCGAAGCGCCGGTAGACGGTGGGGGCCGGGCGGGGGGGGGGCGGGGGCGGGGGGCGCCCGGCGCGCGGCCGGGGGGATCGCCCCCCCGGCCACGAAGCGGAACGAAAAACGAAAAAACAAACAACACAAC
>NZ_JBEYYR010000059.1:0-32868 GCF_040645635.1 Streptomyces sp. NPDC046727 | reverse complement strand
CTGACCCGCTCCGAGACCCTCAGAGGGCCCACGGACGATCCCGCGGTGATAAGGGCGGCGGGCCCCGGCATTGGGCCGGGGGCGCGCCGCCCTCCGGGCCGCCCGGCGCGGCCTCCGCACCACCGGCCGCCATGGAGCCGGCCACCGGGCGGCCTTCCGCGTCGAAGCCGCCGGCCATGGAACCGGCCGCCGACCCTGCCGCCGCGCTCCAGCGCATGTACGTCGACACGAGCCCGTTCAGCGCGGCGCATCTGAGCCTGAACGCGGAGGTGCTGGGGCCCGAGCGGATGCTGTTCGGCACCGACTCGCCTCCGATGGCCGCTCCGCTGGAGGACTTCATCCGCATGATCGAGAAGCTGCCGGTCGACAAGGCGGCCCAGCAGCGCATTCTCGGCGACAACGCCCAGGCTGTCTTCGACCTCAGGAGTCGTCCGTGACCACCACGCAAGACGCCGTCACCGCCGCCGAGCGGTGCACCCCGGAGTTCCGGCGGGATCCGCACCCCGTCTACGCCCACCTCCGGGACGAGGCGCCGGTCTGCCCCATGAGACCGCCGCACGGCAACGAGACGTACCTGATCACCCGGTACGAGGACGCGCGGGCCGCCCTGTCGGACCCCCGGTTGAGCAAGGACATGTACGGGGCGATGGACGCCTACCGGAGGATCTTCGGTGACTCGTCCGTCGCGCTGGACGACAACATGCTCAACTCCGACGCGCCCAAGCACACCCGGCTGCGCCGGCTGGTCAACTCCGCGTTCACCCCGCGACGGGTGGAGGCCCTGCGGCCGCGGATCGAGGAGATCGTCCAGGACCTGCTCGACGCGTGCCCGTCCCGGGAGCGGTTCGACCTGCTGCCCGCGTTCGCGTTCCCGCTGCCGATCATCGTGATCTGCGATCTGCTCGGCGTGCCGCCGACGGACCGGTCGCGGCTGCAGCACCTGTCCACCACGGTGGCGCAGACCGGTTTCGGCGAGGAGTTCAAGCGGGCCCAGCAGAAGGCGGAGGAGGACCTGCACGCGTACTTCACGGAGCTCATCAGGGCCAAGCGGGAACGGCCGGGTGACGACCTGCTCAGCGCGCTCACCTCGGTCCGGGACAACGACGACGCGCTCACCGAGAACGAGCTGGTCTCCACGGCGTTCCTGCTGATGTTCGCCGGTCACAAGACGACCGCGTACCTCATCGGCAACGCCGTCCACCAGCTCCTGTCCCATCCCGCGCAGCTGCGCGCCGTACGGGAGAACCCGGACCGGATCCGCGCGGCGGTGGAGGAACTGGTGCGCTACGACGGTTCCGTCGAGTCCGCGACGTTCCGCTACGCGACCGAGGACGTGGAGTACTGCGGGACCCTGATCCCCAAGGGCGCCCTGGTCCAGATCGCGATCAGTTCGGCCAACCGCGATCCGCGGAAGTTCGACGCCCCGGACGAGCTGGACGTGATGCGGCCGGGCAACGCGCAGGACGCGCATCTGGGGTTCGGGCACGGCAGCCACTACTGCCTGGGCGCCCCGCTGGCCCGGATGGAGACGCAGCTGGCGCTCACCCGGCTGTTCGACCGGTTTCCCCGGATGGCCCTGGCCGACCCCGCCGGCGAGCCCCGCTGGCTGGAGGTGCCGTTCCCGGCCTTCCGGGGCCTGGCGGAGCTGCAGGTCGTCCTCGATCCCGCCGGCTGACGGCCTCGGTACGACGGCCCCTCCCGGATCCGACGACCGCCCGTGCTCCGTGGCCGCGCCCGCCTACGGGGCTACGGTCGGCGGCAGTTGCGCCGGGCTGACCCGCTCGCCCATCAGGTCGGTCCGCTCCTGGCGGGAGGGTCACTTCGCCGAGGTCGGACAGGGCGAGGGTGAGGCGGCCCGCCATGGTCGCGGGTTCGAAGTCGGCGCCCTGGCGGACCGCTCCGTCGACTCCGTTGTGTCCTGGGCCTGCACGAGGGCGCCGTCGTGGGCATGGCCGACGGCTACGCACAGACGACCGGCCGTCCCGTCGAGGGCTACGACCTCGTCGTCCTCGGCGCCGCCATCCGGACCCTGCTCAGGACCCATCACCTCGGCATGACGGCGGGGGACGCGACCACCGTCGTCACGCTGTCGCCGGTCGGCGTCGCCATCGGCGCGGTGCTGGCCGACCGGCTCGGCCGGCGCCTGCTCCTCATCGGTTCGGTCGTGCTGTTCTCGGTCTTCACCGTCCTGGTGCCGCCGGACTGGTCGTCGCGGCCGTGCAGTGGTTCCGTCTTCGTGCGCGCGGTCGCCTCGTTCATGGGCCTGCTGCTGGTGTACGGCCTCAACACCTGGCTGCCCAGGCTCATGAACGACGCCGGCTACCCCGTCCCCACGGCCGTCACCCAGCTCCTCTACCCGGCCGCCGTCCGGGGCACCGCCCTCGGCTCAGCCTCCGGCATCGACCCCTGGGGCTTCTACTTCTTCGCCGTAGGGGCCGTCCTCGCCTTCCTGGCCGCACTCACACTCCCGGCCCGGCCCCGCACCGCAACCGGAGGGACGACGGCGGAGCGGCACGGGTCCGGCCGATTCCCTCCCGTGCCGCAGCCGTCAGTTGTCCTTGTTGCCTTGCTTCTCGTGCTTCTCCTGCTTGCAAGTGGACATCTCGGCGGTCCTGGCGCCGTCCTCCTTCCGGACCGGCACCCGACGGCCGGTCGTCCCGTCGGTCACGGTTCTCGATCCGAGGGGGGTGCGCAGGGTCGCGCAGGCCGGGCCGAGGAGGGCCACGGCCGGGCAGGCGACATCCCGTCCCGTCCGGGTGACGACCCGCACGGTGACGGAGACACCCTGGGAAGTCTCGGACACCCGGAGGCGCGGCAGCTCGTCGCAGCCACCCGACTCCGTCATGACAGCGAGGGTGCGACCGTCACCGCTCACGGTGACCGGTCGGGTGATCGCGTCGTTCCTCGTGACGGTCTTCACCCCGGCGAGCCCCGAACATCCCGTCAGTACGGCCATCGCCGCGACGGCCCCCAACACAGCGCAACGATCAAGCGTGTAGTTCTTCACAGTAGACCGACGCCGGCAGGGGCGGTTTCGTTCGGGCGGCCGGGACAGCGTTGGGTTGTGGCCGTCGATGTCGTCACCGAGATCGCGAATGTCAGGGACCCGGCTGCACCGAAAGGGCTGTTGGAGGGCGCCGACGCCGACCGACGTCAGGGGGTCCGCCCTGCGACCCCCTGACGGTGCGCCTGCTGATCTACGGCTGCTCCATCGCTCCTAAGACTGGCCGGTGTCCGGGCTCCCCGCTGCCGCCGAGTCCGGAAGATAGCTCGCCAGGCCGCGCAGGATGATCTCCAGGCCGATCTCGAAGCGCTCGTCGGAGTCCGTCACCATCAGCCCGGCCAGGGCGCGCAGGTGGGGAAAGTCCGTGGCGGGCAGGGACGCGAAGTAGTTCTGCATCTCGCCGGCCATCTCGCTCCAGTCGGGGCGGGCCAGCGAGGAATCGTCACCTTCGTGCGGCGCGGCCCGGTCCTGCCACATGCCCTCCTCCAGGACGAACCCGTCGATGTAGGTGGAGATGAGGTCACCGGCCTCGGCGGCGATACGGTCGGGCAGACCGGCGGTGCGGAAGATGGCGAGCAAGGCCTCCACATGCGGAAGCAGTTCGGCGGTGAAGGGGACGTGCGCCATGGAGATCCTGGCCATGTCCCGGTGGGCCAGCAGGTGTCGCCGCCCGGTCCGTGCGAAGTCCCGCACCTGCTCCTGCCATCGCTCAGGGTCGGGCGCGGGCATCTTGTAGCCCTCGAAGAGACGTGTGTACATCAGTTCCAGGAGGTCGTCCTTGGAGCTGACGTGGGCGTAGAGGGCGGAGACCGTGACGTCCAGTTCGGCCGCCACCTGGCGCATCGACATCCCGTCGAGCCCCTGGCGGTCCAGCACGGTGTAGGCGGCCTCGACGACCCGTTCGCGTGACAGGGGTGCCCGCGCGGAGGCGGCGCGGGCGCGCGTGGGGCGCTCGCGGTCCCAGGGTGAGGGCGGAGGGGGCGTGGGGTTGTCGGCTGCCGCGTCGCTCATGAGGACAGTCTAGGCGTCGGGAGAACAGTGTTCTCCTCGGGCGAGCGACGTTCACCCAGCGGCACCATCGCGATATAGCTTGTCCTAGCCTCGCGATTGCGCTATATCTTGATGAACACCGTTCGTTCGAAGAACGCCGTTCACCTTGAGAACAGTGTTCTGCTAAGGTGAACACTGTTCTCCCGCACTCGCGGTCCTCATCGCGGCGTGCCCTTCTGCTTCTGCGAGGAGTTTCCGATGGCCACCACCGGTGTCGCGTCCACCGAGACGCCCACCGACTCGCCCGCGCCCTACCGGTGGCGCTGGGTTGCTCTCTTCGTGATCCTCGCGGCCGAGGTGATGGACCTCCTCGACGCCGTCGTCACGAACATCGCCGGCCCCTCCATACGGGCCGACCTCGGCGGCGGCGCCTCCACCCTGCAGTGGCTCGCCGCCGCGTACACCCTCTCGATGGCCGTCGGGCTCGTCACCGGGGGCCGCCTCGGGGACATTCACGGCCGCCGCCGGATGTTCCTCGTGGGAGCCGCCGGCTTCACCGTGGGCTCGCTGCTGTGCGCGCTGGCCGTGTCGCCCGGGATGCTGATCGGCGCTCGCGTCATACAGGGGCTGTTCGGCGCGGTGATGCTGCCGCAGGGCCTCGGCATGATCAAGGAGATGTTCCCGCCGAAGGAGTCGCAGAAGGCCTTCGGCCTGTTCGGCCCGGTCATGGGACTGTCCGCGGTGTGCGGGCCGATCCTGGCGGGCTGGCTCGTGGACGCCGACTACTTCGGCACGGGCTGGCGGATGATCTTCCTGATCAACCTGCCGCTGGGTGCCGCGGCCCTCCTCGGTGCCGTGCGCTACCTGCCGAGGAGCACGTCCGCCGACAAGCCGCGCCTCGACATCCCCGGCATGCTCCTGGTCTCGCTGGCCGCGCTGCTCATCATCTTCCCGCTGGTCCAGGGCCGTGAGTACGACTGGCCCGTGTGGACGTTCGTGATGATGGCCGCCTCCGTCGTCGTGTTCGTCGCCTTCGGCAGGTACGAGTCGCGGATCAGCAAGGCCGGCCGGGACCCGCTGGTCATCCCGAGCCTCTTCCGCAAGCGTGGGTTCAGCGGCGGCATGACCCTCGGGCTGGTCTTCTTCTCGACCATGCAGGGCTTCATGCTGGTCTTCAACCTCTACACCCAGATCGGCCTCGGCTACTCGCCCCTCAAGGCGGGACTGGTGATGGTGCCCTGGTCCGGCGGCATGATCGTCGGCTTCGGGCTCGCCCAGGGTGTCGCCCGGTTCGGACGGGCCGTACTGCAGGCGGGCACCCTGGTCATGGCGCTCGGCGTGTTCGGTGTGTGGCTGACCCTCGACATGGTGGGGGGCGGCGTCGGACCCTGGCAGCTCCTGCCGTCCCTGCTCGTCACCGGCATCGGGATGGGCCTGCTCATGGCGCCGTTCTTCGACATCGTGCTCGCCAGTGTCGAGGACCACGAGACAGGCTCGGCGTCCGGCACGATGACCGCGATACAGCAGCTCGGCGGCGCCTTCGGCGTGGCCCTCCTCGGCACCGTCTTCTTCGGTCTGGTGGGCGGCGGCATCGCCACCGCCGTCGACGACCACTCGGACGGCCTGCGGGGGCAGTTGGCCGCCGCGCACGTCGCTCCCGCCGTCCAGGACCGCGTCGTGGCGGACCTGCGCAAGTGCGCCTCGGACCGCGCCGTCGCCAAGGACCCCGCCGCGACCCCGGCCTCCTGCGCGCGTCTGGAGAAGGACACCCGGTCCGCCGTGACCTCGTCGCAGGCCGCGGCCCGGATACCCGCCGCGCTGCAGGACACCACGCAGTCGGCCTTCCGGAGCGGATTCGGCTCGGTCATGCAGACGGTGCTGTGGATCGTCGACGGCATGCTCGCCCTGACCTTCCTGCTCGCGTTCCTCCTGCCGCGCCACGCGCGCCCGGAGGGGTCCGCCGGGCACTGAGCCCGCACCGGCCGACTGCGGAGGGCGCCCTTTCGGCAAGGGCGCCCTGTCAGCTTCCCAGGACCTCGGGGTTGGCGCAGTGGGCCAGCGGCTCGCCGCGGAGGAAGCGGTCCGCCTCGGCGGCGACGATCCGGGCGGCCTTGTGGGCGACCTCGCGGCTCGCGCCGGCGATGTGCGGGGTGAGGACGACATGCGCAGTGGACAGCAGGCGCGAGCCGGCCGGTACGGGTTCGACGGGGAACACGTCGAACCCGGCGGCTGCCAGATGCCCTGCGTCGAGCGCGTCGCACACCGCGTCGTAGTCGACCAGGGCGCCGCGGGCGCAGTTGACGAGGACGGAGCCCTTCGGCATGGCCTCGATCTGGGCCCGCCCGATCATGCCGCGGGTCTCGTCCGTCACCCGGGCGTGCAGGGAGACGATCCGGGAGCGGCCCAGCAACTCGTCCAGGGGCACGAGTTGTGCGACGCCCCGCACCGTCTCCGGTCGCACGTAGGGGTCGTGGACGAGGACCGTGGCCCCCATGGCGGTCAGGACGCGGGCGACGCGCGAGCCGATGGCGCCGAAGCCGACCAGGCCCACGACCGAGCCGTCGATCTCGACGCCGCAGCGGGTGTAGTCGTAGTGGTCGCCGCGCCAGGTGCCCTGCTTCAGGTCGGCGTGGACGTCGCCGATCCCGCGGGCGGCGGCCAGGATGAGCGCGAGGGCGTGCTCCGCGGTGGCGACGGCGTTGCGGCCCGGGGCGTAGCAGACGGCGACGCCATGGCGGGTGGCGGCCTCCAGGTTGGCGTTGACCGGTCCACCCCGGCTGACGCAGAACAGCTCCAGATCGGGGCAGGCGGCCAGCACCCGCTCGGTGAGGGGGGCCATCTGGGTGACGCAGATCCGTACGCCGCGCAGCGCCTCGATGATCTCCTCCTCGGTTCCGGACGCCTCGTCGACCTCGGCGACCTTGCCGAACGGGGTGTGCGGCCAGGGCAGTCGGAGCTGCCGGACGACCAGGTCGGGGCCGGCGGACGTGGCGGCGCGCAGTTCCTGTTCGAGCAGCCCGGGAAGGACGAAGTGGTCGCCGGCGGCGAGGACGGTGGTGGGCACGGTGGTTCTCCCGAAGAGCGAAGGATCAGCGAACGGGTGCGTTGAGGCGGAGCAGGGACGCCTGGCCGCCGCGCAGCCGCAGTTCGGTCAGCGCGCCGTTGTGCAGTGCGGGGAAGACCTGGCGGTAGCGCGCGAGGGGAATGCCGAGCAGTCTGCACAGCACCAGGCGCAGCAGGGTGGAGTGGGCCACGACGAGGACGCGCCCGGCGGGGAGCTTGTCCGCGGCCTCCTCCAGGCAGTCGACCGCGCGGTCCGCCGCCGCCGCGGGGTCCTCCCCGCCGGGCAGGTGGTGGGCGACCGGGTCGGCGAGGAAGGCGGCGAGGGCCTCGGGGAACGCCTCGGCCATCTCGGCGCGGGTGAGACCGTCGCCGCGGCCGAAGTCCAGCTCGTACAGGCGCTCGTCGACCCAGGGGGCGAGGCCGAGCGCGGTCGCCGCGGGCTCGGCGGTCAGCCGGGCGCGGGACAGCGGTGAGCAGAGCACGGCGTCCAGGCGCTGCCCGGCGGCCCAGGCTCCCAGCTCGGCTGCCTGCCGGTGGCCCAGCTCGGTGAGCGGCACGTCGGTGCGGCCCGCGTAGCGGTTCTCCGCGTGCCAGACGGTCTCCCCATGGCGTACGAGGACGAAGTCGGTCACTGTCCGGCCTTTCCGCGCGCGTGGCCGGCCACGGCAGGTGCCAGCAGGCCGCGGTGGACCAGCGCGTCGACGAATGCGAGGTAGACGGGGAGCAGACGGGCGGTGCGGGCGGGGTCGGGACGGAGTTCCTCGCGCAGGTGCACCATGGCTCCCGCGGCCTCCTCCAGCGTGGCACCCGAGGCGGTGGCGGCGAGCACCGCCATGCCGACGGCGCTCTCGGCCTGCTCCGGCAGCCGGACGGGGCGGCCGAGCACGTCGGCGCGCAGCTGCGACCAGTAGCGGTTGCGGGCGCCGCCGCCGGTGAACGTGAGCGGACCGTCGACGGGAGCGCCGAGGTGGTCGAGGTAGTCGAAGCAGAGCCGTTCGAGCAGCGCCACGCCCAGCAGGCAGGCGTGGAACTCCTCCGCGTCGCCCGAGGGCTCGCCGAGGACGAAGGACTCGGCGTCGGGGGCACGGAACGGGAAGCGCTCGCCGCCCGAGCCCACCAGCGGGTAGACGACAGCGGTGGAGCCGGTCGCGGCGGCCCGTTCGGTCAGCGCGTCGAGGTCGGCGGGGCGGGCGCCGGGGAACCGCTGGGCGAGGATGCCGGCGCCGCTGCTGGAGGCGCCGCCGGGCAGCCAGGTGCCGCCGGGGCCGCGGTGGCAGTAGACCACGCCGCCGGGATCGCGGACGAGGTGCGGACTCGCCCCCTTGAACACCAGGGTGGTACCCAGTACGGAGTTCCAGGCGCCGGGCGTGAGCGCCCCGGCTCCGATCTGCGCCGCGCAGCCGTCGGTCATGCCCGCGGTGATGAGGGTGCCGGCGGGGATACCGGTCGCGCCGGCGGCAGCGGCGCAGACCGTGCCGAGGACCGTCCCGGGTCGTACGACGTCGGGGAGCAGTGCGCCCGGGACGCCGAGCGCGTCGAGTTCGGCCGTGGGCCACCGCTCGGCGATCAGGTCGTAGCCGGTCTTCAGGGCGTGGCTGGTATCGCTCGCGACCTGGTGTCCGGCCAGCCGCCAGGTGATCAGATCGGCCTGGTGGAGCAGGCGGGTGCCCGCCGGCGGGCTCCCGGGCAGGTCGTCCAGCAGCCAGAGCAGTTTGGGCAGCGCCCAGGACGGCTGCATGGCGCGGTAGCCGAGCCTCTCCCACACCTGGGCGCCGTGCGTGTTGACGCGCTCGGCGTGGGCGTCGGCCCGGCGGTCGTCGTACATCAGCCCGGGGGTGAGGGGGACGCCCGCGGCGTCGGTCAGCAGCACGGTCCCGGAGGTGGCGTCCACGGCCAGGGCCCGTACCCGGGACGGGTCGATGCCGGTCAGGGCCTCACGGCAGGCGGCGGCGAGCGCGGACCACCACTGCTCGGGGTCCTGCTCGTGGCGTACGCCGGCACGGCGGCCGGTCAGCGGGCGGGAGGCGGCCCGCAGCAGCCGGCCGGTGCCGTCCACGGCGACCGCGCGGGCGCTCTGGGTGCCGAGGTCGAGTCCGATGTGGACCGCCTCGGGTGACAGCGCGTCAGGCATGCGGGGCCTTGGGGGTACGGGCGGGGGAGACAGCGGGCGCGGGTGCCCAGCCGAGGGAGCGGGCGGCGTCGCGCCAGGTGACGCAGCTGTCGTGGAGCCCGTCGTAGAACGCGGCGCGTTCGGCGTCCGGTTCCCAGGTCGAGCGCATACGGACGTACTTGGCGGCGGCGCTGTGCATGCTGCTCTCGGCCCCGGCGAGGACGAGCCCGGTCAGGAACGCGCCCTTGGCGCCCAGCTCCGTGTCGGCGGCGCGGGCCGTCGGCACGCCGGTGACGTCCGCGATGAGCCCGCACCAGGCGTCGCTGGCGGATCCGCCGCCGCACAGGCGCAGTTCGTGGACGTCGGTCCCGGCCGCGGTCAGGCAGTCGCGGACGACGAGGGACAGGCCCTCGAAGACGGCGCGGGCGACATGGGCGGGGGTGTGGTCGAGGGACAGGCCCCAGAAGGCGCCGCGGGCGTGCGGATCGAGGAACGGGGCGCGCTCGCCGGCGGGTGAGAGGTACGGCAGGAAGGCCAGTCCGCCCGCGCCCGGCTCGCTGCCGAAGGCGAGCCTGCCGAGGTGCGCGGGGCTTTCGACGGACAGGGTGCGGCAGGCCCAGTCGAGGACCTCGGTGCCGGAGAGGGTGGGGAAGGCGCGCAGGATGCGTTCGCGACCGCGGTAGGCGATGTTGATGCCGCACGGCTCTCCCCCGGTGTCCGGCGCCCGGGTGACGATCTCGGCGCACAGCGTGGTGCCGAGGATGGCGCAGGCCTGTCCGGGGCTGACGGCTCCGGCGCCGCGGGCGGTGGCGGCGATGTCGTAGGGGGCCATGACGACGGGCAGCCCGGCGGGCAGGCCGAGTTCGGCGGCGGTGTGGTGGGTGATCTCGGCGATGCGCTCGTGCTCGCCGAGGATCCGGGGCAGCAGCGGTTCGGCCCACCGCATGCCGAAGAGGTCGAGGATCACCGGGTCGTAGCCGCCGGTGGTGTGGTCGAGGAAGGGCGCCGAGGCGTCGGACTCGTCGACGGCGGTGACGCCGGTGAACTTCAGGAACAGCCAGCCGGCCGCCGTCAGCGCGGTGCGGGAGCGCCGGAGCCGTTGCGGGTCGTGCTCGGCGAGCCAGCTGAGCACCGCGTTCGGCATGCCGCTGCAGGTGAGCGAGCCGTTGCGGCGGAACGCCCGCTCCAGGACGCCGTCGGCCTGCCAGCGGGTGAGCAGGTCGCCGGCGCGCCCGTCGGACCACAGGATCGCGGGGCCGGTGGGGCGGCCGTCGCCGTCCACGAGCCAGCAGCCGTCGCCCTGTGCCGTGAAGCTCACCAGCCACACCGGGTCCTTGACGGGGCCGAGCTGGGACAGGACACCGCGCACGGTGCAGACGACCCCGTTCCACACGGCGTCCATGTCCTGCTCCGCCCATCCGGGACGGGGCCGCAGCACTTCGGTGCCGATACGGGAGACCCCCAACTCCTCGCCCTGATCGTCGAACACCACGGATTTGATGACCGAGGTTCCGACATCGATGGTGAGAACCGACATGACCGCAATACCTGCCCCTCCACAAAGGCCGCGCACACGCACCGGACCCCTCGAATCGAACGGCCCGGCCGCATGCGGCTCGCGGAAATCAGGGGAACGCGTGTCCGCGGGGGCCGTCAATCAGCCTCGCGACTTATCCCGCGGCCGGACCCGCACGTCGTGTTAAGTCCTCCGCCGGACCGGCCGGGACCACGAGCGCCCTCGCACACCTGCGCCGCTCGCACGGGTCCGGGCCAGGTCAGGGCCCGCCTCCGCGGTGTTACGTTCGTGTGGGATTCTCATGAGCCTCTTCTCACCCGTTCCCGTCCGGTGCGGCAGGGAACCGCGCGGAGCCTGAAAGGGGAGCGACTGCCATGGCCGGTGTGGACGCCCGGACGGACGCCCAGGAGGAGCGTCGGAACCGGCTGCGCGAACTCGTCACGGGCAGGGGGTTCGTCCGGACCGCCGACCTCGCGACCGAGTTCGGCGTGAGCGTCATGACCGTCCACCGCGACCTGGACGCCCTCCAGGCGCAGGGGTGGCTGCGCAAGGTGCGCGGCGGGGCGAGCTGTCTGCCCTCGACGCAGTTCCACGGCAGCACCAGCGAACGCCTGACGACGATGGTGCGGACGAAACAGCTGCTGGCGCGCGCCGCCGCCGAGGAACTCGCCTCCGGACAGGTGGTGATGATCGACGACTCGACGACCTGCCTGAACCTGGTCCGGCATCTGCCGGACCACACGCCCATCACGGCGATCAGCAACTCACTGCCGGCCATCTCGGCGCTGGCCCGCGAACCCGGCGTGGCCCTGATCGCCCTGGGCGGCACCTACTTCCCGGCCTACGACGCCTTCATGGGCGCGCACACGGCACAGAGCGTGGAAGCGTTCCGGGCGGACGTGCTGTTCATGTCCACCACCGCGGTGACCGGCGGCCGCTGCTATCACATGTCACCCGAGACGGTGCAGGTCAAGCGGGCGATGATGGCAGCCGCCTCGCGCCGGGTACTGATCATCGACCACACCAAGTTCGCCCATCAGGGACTGTACGCGCTCGCTCCGCTCACCGACTTCGACCTGGTGCTCGTCGACGACGCGGCCCCGGCGGCAGAGATACGGCGGCTGCGCGACAACGGCGTCCACGTCCGCACCGTGACCGGAGCACCCGGGGCGCCCCGGCCGCACGGCGCCATGTGAACCTCACACATCGGTCCCGCGCCGAACGGCACTCCGGTCTCCCCTTTTCCGCAAGAAGGTGGCCGCGGCACAGGTATTCCGCGGGCCTTTCCTGGGGAAAGCGGGGCGACCGAGTGCATCTGTGCCGACCCCAGGTGTGGGAGACGCCCCAGGCCGTGGAAGGCCGCACATGATGGGTGCAGAGGCGTTCTGCGAGGAGGAGTACGGCATGGCCGGGTCGGGCGTGGGCGGTACCGAGGACGTGGCGGGCGGGAAGGCACGGTTCGACGACATCTACGACCGGCCGGACCCCCGCGCGTACTTCGGCCGGCTGGCCCCGCTGGAGTACGAGATCCCGCACCACGCCCAGCCGGTCTTCCGGCAGGTCGCCGCCGAACGGGCCGCCCTGGACGACGGCCGCTCCGACCGGCCGGCGGTGCTGGACCTGTGCTGCTCCTACGGGATCAACGCGGCGCTGCTCAACCATGACGTGACGCTGGCGGAGATGTACGAGCGGTACACCTCCCCCGCCTGCCTGACGATGTCGACGGCGGAACTGGCGGCACGGGACGAGGTGTTCTACGCCGAGCGGCGCCGGCCGGACGCGGTGCCGGTGTTCGGCCTGGACGTCTCGGCACCGGCCGTGCACTACGCGCTGGACGTGGGGCTCCTGGACGCCGCCTTCACCGACGACCTGGAACGGCGCTCCCCCGGTCCCGCGCTGAGCCGCGCGCTCGCCGAGGTCGGCCTGATCACGCTGACCGGCGGCGGCAGCTACATCACCGCCCGCACGTTCACGGCACTGCTGGACGGTGCCCGCAGACCGGTATGGGTCAGCGCCTTCGTGCTGCGAACGGTGTCGTACCAGCCGATCGTCCGGACACTGGCCGCGCACGGACTGCGCACCACCCTCGATGCCTCCCGCACCTATCCCCAGCGGCTCTTCACCGACGAGCGGGAGCGACAGTTCGCGATCGAGGCGGTACGGGCGCTCGGCGGTGACCCTGCCGGGCATGAGGAGGACGGCCGTTTCCACAGCGTGCGCTATGAGTCCCGCCCCGATGCGGGCGGCGAGTGAACCCCGCTGCGCCGACGCCGGTGCGCGTGCCGTCCTCGGCGGGAAGTGCTGGCTGAGGACGGCACGCGTTCCAGGGATCGGAAGGGCACGTCAGAAGCGGGGCGCTCCCGGCGTGGGCCGTGGCGTCGGGACGAGGGGCCGGGCCACGCCGGAGCCCTGGCTGCCGGACGGCTTGCAGGTGACGTCCTGCGCCGGGAGCTTTCCGTTGCTCAGGTAGGCGTTGACGGTGCGGTCGGCGCAGGCGCGCGGGTCTCCGGAGTAGACGCCGTGGCCCTCGCCGCCCTTGACGTACACCATGCGCGAGCCCTTCAGGGCCCGGTGCATGCCGAGACCGCTGGCCAGGGGCGTCTGCGAGTCCCACTGGTTCTGGACGGTGAGCAGCCCGACCTTGTTGTCCACCGCGGTGACGGGCTCGGCCGGCTGGTCCCAGAACGCGCAGGGCATGACGTTGGAGCCGAAGTCGCCGTAGAGCGGGTACTTGGCCTTGTCCCGGATCGCGTCACGCCGGTACTGCTCGGGGTCACGCGGCCACGCCGCGGTGTCGCCGCAGACCACGGCCCAGAAGGAGGCGGAGCCGTTGTCGGCGGGCGGCTGCGCGGCCCAGGCCGGGGACCGGCGCGGTCCCTGGTGGTCGTCCGGTGTGGCGGAACGGTGCGGGGTCGCATGGCCGCCGGCGGCCTTCTTGAGGTCGACGACCGCCTCGGCCGCGTCCTTGGGGCTGAAGAACGCCGCGCGCAGCATGGCACGGATGTCGTCACCGGTGAGCTTCTGGCCACCGTCGTCGATGGGAGTGCGGTCGGCCCGGGCGATCAGGTCCCAGAAGGTCTTCTTCACCTTGGCCGGGGTGTCGCCGAGCTTGTAGGTGCGGTGGCGCTGCGCGGTCCACTTCGTCCAGCGGGTGAACGCCGGCTCGGAGCCCTCCGCCCAGATCTGGATCATGCCGCGCCAGACGCGTGCGGGGTCGACCGCGCTGTCCAGTACGAAGCGGTCGGTCCGCTCGGGGAACATCTGCGCGTAGACGGCGCCCAGGTAGGTGCCGTAGGAGTAGCCCAGGTAGGAGATCTTCTTCTCGCCCAGCACGGCGCGGACGACGTCCATGTCGCGGGCGGTGTTGCGGGTGGTGATGTACCGAAGCCGGTCGCCGTTCGCGGCACGGCACTTGTCGGCGACGGTCCGGGCCCACTTGACGTTCTTGCCGAACGTCTCCGCCCGGTAGGGGTGTTCCATGTTCTGCTCGGTGTCCGTGAGACCGCACGTGACCGGGCTGCTGCGACCGACACCCCGCGGGTCGAACCCGATGAGGTCGTACCGCTCACGGACGTTCTTGGGCAGCACGTCCTTCATCATGAGCGGCATGTCCAGGCCCTCGCCGCCCGGACCACCGGGGTTGAAGAGGAGCGCGCCGTGCCGCTTGCCCGGGACGCTGGTCTTGATGCGGGAGACGGCCAGCTTGACGGTCTTGGAGTCGGGGCGGCCGTAGTCGAGCGGGACCTTGATCGTCGCGCACTGGAACGCGGCGGGCTCCGACGCGTCGCATCTGTGCCACGCGGGTCTCTGGTTCTCGAACCTCTTCAGCGGTTCCGCCGCGGATGCCTGCGCCGGGGCGAGAAGGGGGACGAGCGTTGCCGTGACCCCCACGGCGAGCAAGGGCGCCAAGCGTCCTCTGCGCACGATGGCCGTTCCTTTCTGTCGACTACCAGGACGGAACGACGATTTCGTGTCGGCGTGCGCGGGCGAATCCATCCGGAGGGCGGACTTGCTACGCCTCCGGGAGTACACAGAAAGGGACTTGCGGAGGAGAACCCGAACGGGCTGATTTCCGTCCGGACCTACGGATCTCGCCGGCCGCTCACCGCACGCGGTGAGCCATCCGGGGCAGATCAGTCGGCTTCGCGCAGGCGCACCAGGCCGGCCTCCGCCTCGCGGCACAGCACGCCCGCGTCGAGGAGTTCGCGCAGGAGCGGGCTCCAGGCTCCGCCGCCCGCTGTCTGGGCGATCGCTCCCACCGCGGCGCACTGACCGCCGCACCGCCACGAGCGCGCCAGGCGGGCCAGCTCGTCCGGGGTGGTGATGCCGTGGTTCACCGCGCGGACCAGGAGTTTGACGCCCAGGGACGCGGCCGGGCCGCGGGCGGGGAGCGCGCCGGACGCGGCGGCCACGCCGTACACCCCGAACGCCGCCCGGGCCTCGCCGACGCGTCGCTCCTCGGGGGCCTTCAGGGCCGATTCGAAGCAGGTCCTGGTGAGTGCCACCCATGCCTTGGCGGGCTCGCCCCGGCAGTCGCCGTTCTCCGCGGCCTCGCGCAGCAGCTTCTGGAGCGCCCCGAGGTGCGGCTGCGCCGTCTCGGGGTAGCCGCGGAGCCAGCTGTCGAGCGCGGTGTAGAGCGTCTGTCGTTCACCCGGTGTCGCGTCGGCGCCGGTGCAGGTCAGGAGGGCGGGCGCGATCAGGCCCGCGGCGGGGTCCGGTGCGCGCAGCAAGGTGTCGAGCAGGCTGACCGTCGCGCGGCGGGTGCCGGACCAGCGGGAGGACAGGAGCCTGCGCCACTGGTCGGCGGTGAGCAGCGCGCCCTGCTGCGAGGCGGCGCGGAGTACCCCGGTCGCCTGCCGGGCGGTGGCGTCGTGCGCCTCGTCGGCGGCGACCCGTACCAGCTCGTCCAGGGGCAGGTCGCGCACGGTCCCGCGGTCGGGCGAGTCACCCGGGCCGCGCTCCGCAGCGGCGCGCCGACGGCGTGACGGTGGGGTGTTCCGGGCCAGCCACCGGTCCAGCTCGGCTCGTTCGTCCGGTGAGGAGAGGGCGGGCAGGACACGCCGGCCGAGTCCGTAGAGCACGGCGGCCGCGTCCCCGCCGTCCGTGGGGGCGGCGAGGTCCATGCGGATGAGCCGGGTGTACGTGTCCGAGGCGACGGCCGGGTCGGCGCAGAGGTCGCCCACCACCGTGGCCGCGCGCAGGCGGGCTCTGGCGGAGCCGGCCGTCGGGCCGAGGTACGGCCACAGCCGGTCGCGCAGCCGCGGATCGCCGGTGACGATCCGTACGGCCGTGTGCTGCGCGAGTCGGTCGTCGGGGCAGCTCTCGTGGTCGGTGAGCAGCGTGTCGAGTACGGCCTCGGGGGCGGAGCCCGTGGCGAGCAGGGCGCCGGAGACGAACTCCGCGCCCGCCTCTCGGGGGACGTGGACCGTCGGCGGCAGCTCCCAGAGGAAGCGCAGGAACGCCTCCGTGTGCGCGGCGGGCGTGCCGGGCGCGAGGAGCAGCCTGATGTACGCCTCGCGGGTCTTGCGTCCGGCCTGCGCGAAGTCGTCCTCGACCGCGCGGACGGTGCCGTCGGAGACCGGCAGTCCGACCGCCAGTGCCGGTTCCAGCATCAGCTGGAGCACCTCGTCGGGCTGCCGGACGACGGTGTCCCCGAGAGGTGGCCAGTCGGCCCGCCGGTCGTGGACGGCGCGGAGGCCCGGCGCGAGGTCGATGGTGTCCTCGTCGCGGTCACGGCGGACGGCCAGCAGTCCGAACAGGCCGCCCGCCTCGGCGGTCCGGGGGTGCGGCAGTTCGCGCAACCCCCGCAGGGCGGCCTCGCGCGCGGCGGTGAGGCCGTGTCCGGCGACGGTTTCCAGGGCTTCCCACAGGGAGTGCAGCCGCTGGTCGATCCGGCTCGTGGCCTCGGTGGCCAAATCGGTGATGTAGCTTGCGTTGCCGCAGTTCGCCACGGCGAACGCGGTGTTGCGGAAGACGCCGAAGTCACCGAGGGGCAGCAGGGGAAAGACGTCGTCCAGCTGGTGGAGGGTGTCCTCCATGCCGACCAGGTGGCGCAGCACGGGCAGCGCGAAGCCGCGCTCCGTGGGGCGGTCCCGCAGCTCCTCGTAGAACTCCCGCCGTTCGACGTCGAGTTCCACCAGCCACTGGGCCACGGCGTACTCGGCGAGGGTCTGATGGCGGAACTCCACGACCCGGCCGCGCTCGACGGTGTTCAGGAAGCCGTCGTCGCACAGCTCCCGCAGCGCCGCCCGGATCCGGCCGGCTCCGCTGCCGGACGCGCTTCCGGTCAGCTTGGCCGCGGGAACCCGGTCGTGGAAGCGCGCGCGGGGCCGGGAGGCGCCCCAGAGGAAGGCCGCCATGCGCCGGCAGAGCGTCTCCTTGTCCTCGATCCGCTGGTCCGAGGCGTCGCCGGAGCCGGTCAGCCGGGTCCGGGAGACCTTCTCCTCCCAGTACCTGGCGTACAGGCCGCTGGTCGTCAGGTCCTGCGGGACGTGCCCTCCGGTCTCGCCGAAGACCTCGCACACCATGGCGAGGAGCAGCGGGCTGCTGAGCAGCCGGCGCAGCCGGACGTGGGCGCCGCCGGCGGACAGCGTGACGAGACGCTCGCCGAACTCCTCCTCGCCGACGGCCGGGCGGATGCCGCGGGCGGCGAGGAACTGCCGGGTGAAGTCGACGATCTCGTCCTCGTCCAGGGCGGGTACGTCCTTGTGGACCGCCATGCGCCGATTCGCCTGCACGGCCGGGATCAGACCGTTCGCGTGGTCCTCGTAGTCACGCGGACGGCAGGTGAGCACCACGGTGACGCCGATGTCGACCAGCTCGGCGAGGTACGAGACGAGTGGCTTGCTCCAGCGGGGCGACAGCAGCAGGTCGAGAGTGTCCAGGAGGAGTACGGGCCGCTCGCCCGCGTACTGCTGGATCGCGGCGGTGAGCAGGCCCGACCCGGCCGCCGTACCGAAGGCGTGGTCGAGGACGGCGGTGGGGGACGCGGATTGGAGCGGGTCGCCGGGACGGGGCGCGGGCAGGGCCGGCCGGTGGTCGGGGAGGCCGACCTGGTCGCAGCGGACGAGGACGGCGGGAAGCCGGTGCCCGTGCGGGTCCTCGCCGGTGTCCGCGCCGGTGCCGTGATCGGTGCCGTCGCTGTCGCACAGCAGCTGGAACAGGTGGCCGAGCAGGACGGTCTTGCCGGATCCCGCTTCCGCGACGACCGACAGCAGGCCGCCCTGACCGGAGGCACGCATGTCCTGGATGATCGGCAGCAGCGTGTCGGTCGCGTACGAGCGCGCCAGCAGCGGCACCCGCTGCGGGGCGAACTGCCTTTGCAGGGCGAGCTGTTCGGACCGGAACCGGCGTTCGGGCGCACCCCAGTCCAGGTCACCGGCGGGGCGGTTGCCGGGGGGCGTGGTCACGCGGCGGACACCTCGGTGGACTCGGCGATCCGCGCCGTCTCCTCGACGGCATGCGCGAGCGCCTGCGCGCTGGGCAGCGGGGTGCTCAGCAGCGCGGCGCACAACGGGAGTTCAGCGTGCAGGCCGGCCAGCGAAGCCTGTACCTCGGTGCGGTAGGCGCTTTCCCAGCGCAGCTGGTTCAGTCCCGGCGCGTACGCCTCGGTCGCGGCCTGGCGCAGTACGGCGCGCAGCTGGTCGAGCTGGGTGCGCTTCTGCAGGTCGGCGACCTGGCGGTTGGCGTGCTCGGCGGCGCGGTTCGCCTCTTCGGCGACGAGGATGGCCCGGTCCGCCCGCTGGACCGCCTGCCGGGCCGAGCGCGCCTGGGACCAGGCGAACACCGCGGCGACGACCGCTACCACCAGACTGCCCACAGCGACCAACTGTTCGCCCTCCACCGCGCGTGCGCCCCTTCCCCGTAGAGATCACCGCACCTCACCGTGCGCGCCCGACAGGCCGCAGGTTACCCGGTCAGGCGCCGGGCAGCCGGAGCAGTTCGTCGCGCAGTGAGCGGACGGTGCCGCTGTTGTTGCCGAACTGGTTGATGGCGGGGGCGCCGCGGAGGGCGGGAGCGTAGCCGTGCTTCAGGAAGTTGGCGAACGAGCCGCTGGCGCTGAGGTCGACGAAGAAGTGGCGGTCGGGCGTGCTGAACTCCGACGCCATCAGTTCGTCGAACCGGACGGGGCGGCGGATCACGTCCCAGAGGTACTCGTCCCAGTTCCGCTGTGTCCCCAGGCGGCCGGCGAGCATCGCGGAGTGGACCGGCAGTCGCGGGGTCGTGGGGGTGACGTCCCTGGTCAGGGAGAGACAGTCCGCTGGGCCAGAGCCGGCAGGGCCTGCCGATCGGCGTCCAGCTCGTCGCAGCCCACGGGCGAGAGGATCTGCTGCTCCAGGTGGCCGCCCAACTGGAACAGGCGGTGCCGTGGAAGGACCGGCAGCCGTCGGTCTACGTCGACTGAGAGGGACGGGACGTCGGAAGGCCGGTGGAGCGCACCTCACCAGCCACCGCTGACACTCCACAATCCCCCGACCGCCACTCGGTCGGGCACCATGAGCCGTCTGCGAGAATGGAAGCCGTTCTCGGAGCCCCGCGGTCTGCGGTGCTCGTCGCCCAGCAGGAGCACGCACGGTGTCGCCACAGCACGGAGCCCCCTCTTCCTCCGGGGGGCGCAAGCGCCCCTCCGCGGGCGAGGTCCGCAAGCAGTCCTCCTCCGCCGGGGGACGCCAGCGGTCTTCCGCCGCCGGCGGGCAGGGCCGCCCGTCCCAGCCGGGCGAGCGCAAGCGTCCGTCCGGGGGCCAGAACCGGGAGCGGGGCACGTCGGGCCAGAGCCGAGACCGCGCCACCTCTGACCAGGGCCGCGATCGCGCCGCCACCGGCCAGGACCGCAGGCCACCCCGGGACGACCGCAAGGCGCCCCGGACCGGCAAGCCCTCCCAGAGCCGCAAGGCGCCCCAGACCCGCAAGCCGTCCCACGACCGCACGGCGCCCCAGGCCCGCCAGGCATCCCAGGACCGCAAGGACCTGCAGGCCGACTGCTCCAGCTGCTTCGGCCTGTGCTGCGTGGCCCTGCCCTTCATCCGCTCTGCGGACTTCGCCGTCAACAAGCCGGCCGGCCAGCCGTGCTCGAACCTCCAGCAGGACTTCCGCTGCGGCATCCACGCGCAGCTGCGCGACAAGGGCTACCCGGGCTGCACGGTGTTCGACTGCTTCGGCGCCGGTCAGAAGGTGTCCCAGATCACCTTCGGCGGCACCGACTGGCGTCAGGCGCCGAAGACGGCGCGCTCCATGTTCGAGGTCTTCCCCGTCATGCGGCAGCTGCACGAGCTGCTCTGGTACGTCACCGAGGCCCTCGACCTGGCGCCGGCCCGCCCCGTCCACAAGGAGCTGCGGAAGGCGCTGGCCCACATCGACGGCCTGACCCGCGGCAGCGCCGAGTCGATCACCCAGCTCGACGTGAACGCGCTGCGCGGCGAGGTCAACACGCTGCTGCTGCGGGCCAGCGAGCTGGCTCGGGCGCAGGTCCCGGGCCGTAAGAAGAACCACCGCGGAGCCGATCTGATGGGCGCGAAGCTGTCCGGCGCCGACCTCAGGGGGGCGAGCCTCCGCGGCGCCCTCCTCGTCGCGGCCGACCTCAGTGGGGCCGATCTGCGCGACGCCGACCTGATCGGGGCCGACCTGCGCGACACCGACCTGCGCGGCGCGGACCTCACCGACGCGCTGTTCCTCACCCAGGCGCAGCTGAACGCGGCCAAGGGCGACGCGACCACCGTGTTGCCCGCGACGCTCAGCCGGCCCGCTCACTGGTAGACGCGGGGATCGCCACGGCGGTCACGACCAGCCCGTGCCGGACGCGCCACCGTCCGTCGAGGCGGTCCAGGCGCACCCCGCCGACCACCGGGCCGGGCACCTTCAGGACCGCGGTGAACGTGCCGCGCTCCGGGTCGGGCGTGATCGCGCACTGGTCGAAGTCCAGCCAGCGCCCGGTCAGCGGGAACCACGCCTTGTAGACGCTCTCCTCGCGCTGAACAGCAGACGGTCCCAGTGCACGCCGGGGTGGGCGGCGCCGAGCCGGTCGAGTACGGGCCGCTCCTCGGGCAGCGTGATCAGCTCGCGGACACCCTCGGGGACGGGTTCGTTGGGTTCACCGTCCACACCGAGGGCCGCGACGGACGCTTCCGACGATGCCCTCGGGCCAGCGCGGTGTCCGGTGAGCCCATCCCGGCCCGCTCCCGCTGGGCGCGAGCGGCCGGGGCGCCACACCGAGCCGCGCCAGCGCCCTGCGCGCACACAGCCGTACCGTGCCGAACTCCCGCCGCCGCTTCTCCACCGCCCCGGCGACGGCCTCGGCCTCGGCCTCCTGAGAAAACAGCTCGACCCCGTCGACGGAACCGAAAACCTCGGCCACGACGACACCCTCGGGCAACAGCCCATCCAGCAACTCGCCCGGCACCATACCGTCGCCCACATCGCCTCCCGCCACCTGCCCAGCGGGACATCTCGGAGTGTGCTCCCTGAGCAGTACCGATGGGAACCATGGGCACCCGTCAGTCGGCCCGCCCGGACCCCTCCCACACTTCGGGCACCTGGCCGCCGCTCGTGTGCATCCGGGTCGCCAGCACCCGCAGTGCCGCGGCGAAGGGTGCCGGGTTCCGGAGGAACTCCAGGTGGATGCCGGGGAACTCGGCCCACGGCGCGCCGATCCGGCGGGCGATCTCGGCCGAGGGCCGGGCGTAGTACGTGCCGCGGTCCTCCGCGCCCGCCGCCAGCACGATGGGGAAGGGCGCTGCCTTCAGCGCGGCCTCGTCCGGCTCGAAGGACGCGAAGGCCGGCCATTCGGTCCCGAAGAGATGTTCCTGATTGCCGAGGAACCGCCGCCACAGATCGTCGGGCCAGCGATACGTCCCCTCACCGCGCACCGTCTCCGCGAACCGGCGGCCCGCCGCGGGGCCGCCGCCCTCGGCGTAGCGCGCGGCCAGCTCCGGGAAGAAGCCGCGCGCCGGGTCGTCGGCGGGCAGGACGTTCACGGCGGGCGGCTCGTGGGCGATCAGGCCCGAGAGCACGTCGGGATGGGCGGCGGCCAGCGTGAGGCCGATGATCGCGCCTCCGCTGTTGCCGAAGACGAGCGCCCGGCCGCCGGCGGGCCCCTCGATCAGCGCGCGGGCGTCGGCAGCCTGTCGGGAGAGTTCCATGGGTCCGCCGGTCCGCCCGGTGCTGCGGGAGTTGCCTCGCCGGTCGTAGCTGATCACCGTGAACGCGTCGGCCAGTTCGCCGGCGACGGCCGAGTAGTACCCGGCGTCTCCGCCGGCCCCGCTGATGAGCAGCAGAGCCGGTCCGCTGCCGCGCGTCTCGTAGTACAGCTCGGCCCCGTCGACCTCGAACATGCCTGTGCGCATCCCTGTGCTCCGTTCTCGGCCGAGCGCGCCACCGGGCGAATCGGCCGTGGCGGGAATTCGGTCTGGTTCCTCACTGTAGGGGGTGATCGAATCGGTGCCTGACCGCACCCGGTGGTGGCGAGGGACGTGTGTGACGGCGGTGACGTACGAGGAACTGCATCGGCGGATGGCCGGGGCGATCGCGGCGGAGCGGGACGCCACGCTCGACCTGCTGGGTCCGTCCGCACCGGCGGTCCGCGCGGCCGTCGCCGAACTCCTGGACCACCGTGCCTTCGCATACCCGCTGTCGGTCCTGCCGCTGATCGTCCACGGTGTCGAGACCGGAGCCCTCGAACCGGCGCTCCCCCTGGCCGTCGTCCATGAGCTGTGGTGGACGTCGGCCTGCTGCCTGGACGATCTCGCCGACTCCCGGGGCGCGTACCGGGCCGGCGACCTCGACGAGAGCACGGCGCTGCTCGCCACCGTCATCGCGGGAACTCCCCTTTCCCTTCTCGCCGTTCAGTCCGAACGCGTTCCGGAGCCGGTCCGCGCCACGCTCTCGGCCGAGCTGCTGCGCTGCTCGGTCCGGGCGGCAGAGGGGCAGCTGAGGGACCTTCAGGGGCGGGCGGCAGACGCCTCGTGCGCGTCGGTGGTCACGGCGTACCTGGGCAAGTCCGGCGCCCCCTTCGGCATGATCACCACGATGGCCGCCGAACTGGCGGGCGCTCAGCGGCCGCGCGTGGAACGGTGGCGCGAGTTCGGCGATGTCTTCGGGGTGCTGTGGCAGCTCTTCAACGACCAGGAGGACATCCTGTCCGGCCGCGACGAGGATCTGCGGAACGGCACCGTGACCTACCTGCTCGCCTGCGCCCTGGAGGAGGCGGCTCCCGACGCCACGGAGCGGCTCCTGACCCTGCACACCGCCGCGAAGCACTCCGCACGCGCCCGCGCCGACCTCACCGAGCTGCTGCTCGCGCCCGCCGTACTGGGCCGCTACGGGAAGGACATCACCGAGTTCCGCGACCGCGCCCACCGCATCGTCGACGAACTCGGCGGCCACGAACGGTACCTGCTCGTCCTGCGCGACCTCGTCAGCCGGTCGTCCCGCCTGCTGCTCAAGCCCCGTAGGGTCAGCGGCTCGTCCGCTGGGCTGCCACGATCGCGCTGATGGTCTTCTCCGCGCCCGCGCGTCGCTGCACCCGTTCGGCGAACCCCGGGAACTGGGACGCGATCTTGGTGAGGAATCGCAGTTCGAGCGGGGCTACGTTGATCTCGGCGACGTCGCGCTCGATCGCCCGCGTGACGCCCTTGACGACCTGCTGCGGTGCGACCGTACGGACGCCGCCGGGCGTGGCCGATCCAGTGTCGGCGAACATGCCGAGGTCGCGTACGAAGCCGGGCTGGACGATGGAGACGCCGACGCCGGTGCCGTGCAGATCCTGGCGCAGCGCCAGGGAGAGGCCGCGGAGCCCGAACTTCGTCGCGTTGTACAGGGACGACGACTTGGTGGCGGCCATGCCCGACAGTGATCCGACGAAGCAGATGTGGCCGCGTCCGCGGGCCAGCATGTCGGGAGCGAGCAGCCGCGCGAGCATCGCGGGCGCGCGCAGGTTCACCGCGAGGGCCCGGTCGATCTGCGCCGGTGTGTAGTCGAGCAGGTCGCCGCTGGAGGGCAGGGCCGCGTTGGCGATGAGGATGTCCGTGCCGGCGGCTTCCTCCGCGAGGCGCCGGACGTCATCGTCGTCGGCGAGATCGGCGAGGATCGTGCGCGCGCCGTAGCGGTCGGCGAGGGGTTCCAGCGCCTCGCGCCGCCGGCCGCTGAGGACGAGACGCGCGCCGCGTGCCGACAGCTCCGCGGCGATCGCGCCGCCGATGCCGCCCGTGACTCCGGTGAGCAGAACAGTTGCCCCTGCGATGTGCACGATCATCCTCCGATACTGTTCGTTCGAACGAACAGTAGAGGCCGCCGGGGCTCCTGTCAGCCCCCTGATGGAACAATGCACGCATGCCGAACGCCGCCCCCGCCGCCTCGACGCGCCAGCGCATCATCACCGCCGTCCTGCAGATCATCGGCGCGGACGGGGTCGCCGCGGTCACCAACCGGCGGATCGCCCGGGAAGCGGGAGTGTCGCTCGGCTCGGTGACGTACCACTTCGAGACGCAGCACGATCTGTTGCGCGAGAGCCTGTTGCACTTCGTGCACGAGGAGGCCCGGCACTTCACCGAGCTGGCCGACCAGTGCCAGACCGACGGCATCGGCGTGGAGGACGCCGCGTCGCTGGCCGGCCAGGTCGCGTGCGGCACGGCGCTGGACAGTGCCCATCTCGCCCCGTTCGAGCTGTACCTCCACGCCGGGCGCGACGAGCGGCTGCGGGAGGCGGCGGCGGAGGCGTTCCGGGCCTACGACCGGCTCGCCACCCGGATCCTCACCGCGCTGGGCGTCCCGGACGCCGAACGCCTGGCGGCCACCACGGTCGCCGTGGTGATGGGCCTGCAACTCCGGCGCCTGGCCACCGGAAGTCCCGCGGAGGAGCTGGTCGACGCGCTTCTGCTCCTCACACGAGGCGCGGCCACCGCGTGAGGAGGGCGGCGGCGGTCATGGGCGTGGGCCCCTGCCCTTCCCGGGTTTGCGGGCGGTCGTGCAGTAGGCGCTGACGAGGATCAGTGCGCATCCGCCGAGTTGCAGCGGGGTGGGGCGTTCGCCGAGGACCACGGCACCCAGCGCCACCGCACCCACCGGCGTGAGCAGGAGCAGGATCGCGCCGACGTGACTGGCCAACTTCGGTGAGGCGGTGGCCACCAGCAGCCAGCCCACGACCTGACTGCAGACCGCCACCGCCAGCAGCCAGCCCAGGACGCGCCGGCCGGGTGTGACGTCGAACCCGTACCACGCCAGGCCGGCGAGCATCGACACCACCGCGGCCGACGCGATGACCACCGTGTACAGCTGCCGCACCTGCCCGTCCTGACCGCCGCGACGCAGCAGGTACAGGAAGACGGAGTAGCACACTGCCGCCAGTACGGCGTGGACGGTGCCCCAGCGCGGGTCGGTACCGGTCGCCGCACCCTGTTCCAGGATGCCGCCGGTCAGGACGACGCCGAGGAGCAGCAGCGGCAACCAGCCCAGGAAGCGCGCGGGCACGGGTTCCCGGTCGATCGCCCAGGCGATCAAGGGCACCAGTACGACCTGCACATTCACCAGTACCGTCGACAGCCCGGCTCCCACCTCCCCGATCGCCTGCGTCCACAACAGCATGTCCCCCGCGAACAGCACCCCCGCCACGAGCGCGAGCCCGTACCGCCGACGAGGTGGCGCACCCTCACGCCGACGCTCCGCTCCCGCGAGTGTCACCAGGGCGGGCAGCGCCAGGACGCATCGGTAGAAGGAGGCCGTTCCCGGCGTGGTGTGCGCCAGGTCGAGCAGGACGGCCGAGGCCGACACGCACAGCGCACCGATCGCCATAGTCCAGGCCGACCCTCGACCGGCTTTCGTCAGCCGGTGGCGCAGGTGCGACGGCAACTGGGCTGTCGGCAGCTCCACGTCCTCCTTCCGCTCCTCGTCAGCGCCCCCCTACCGCCGGATGCGGGACCGCCGTGTCCAGGTGACGGCCCGTGCGCGGCCGGGTATCCCTCGCCCGGTGGCCGAAACGCCCCGGGCGGCCGACCCAGGGCCTGCGGGTTCGCTCACGTCGTGGCCGGGGGCGCCGCCATGGCAGCCCACACCGACTTCCGGGAACGCGACGACGAGATGGGTCACGGGATGCACCAGGTGAGTGCGCCGGGCCGCCACGCGTGCGGTTGTCGTCCGTCGTGTGGCACGGGATGCTGAGGGAGCACGAAGGGAAGCGGTGTCATGGATCGTTTTCCGAAGGCGGCCAATGTCGATTTCCACAGTCCCTTGGACCTCTCCAAGGCCGCCGCGGCGGTGCTGGACGACGAAGGCCGCATTTCCGGATGGGGATCCTCGGCGCAGCGCCTCCTCGGACACGCACCCGAGGATGTGCTGGGCCAGTCGGCCGCCCGGCTGCTGGCAGCGAACCCGGGGCAGCGGCTGTCCGCCCTCTGCAGGGCGCACAGGCCGCGCAGCACGGTCCTGGACCTCTGCTGCCGGGACGGACGGACCCTGCGCACGGCCGTGACGTTCAGCCCGCTCGCGCACCGGGGCGCCGCCGCGACCATCGTGGTCGCGGCCGACCTGGAGACGCTGCGCAGCTGGGAGGCACAGCTGGCGCTGCTGCAGGGAATGGCCACCGAGTCCCAGGTGGGCCTGACGATCTTCGACACCGGCATGCGTGTCGTCTGGGCGAACGTCGCCACCGATCTGGAGCTCGCGGGGATCGCCCAGTACATCGGCCGGCCGGCCGCGGATCTCTTCCCCGAAGGCGAATTCATCTCCCGTCACCACCCTCCGGACGAAGACCAGATCATGGAGCACGTGCTGACGACGGGGGAACCGATCATGGGCATGCACTATCGCGGGCGCGCCCCCGCCGACCCGGTGCGCGAACACGTCTGGTCCTGCTCGTACCACCGGCTGGTGGACGCCCGGGGCGAACCGCTGGGGCTGTACGAGGAGTCCCTGGACATCACCGACCGCTACCGCGCCCAGGAACGCCTGTCGCTGCTGGTGCGGGCGGGCAAGCGCCTCGGTGCGTCGCTGGACGTGCGTCGTACGGCCGCGGAGCTCGCCGACGTGGCGGTGCCGCAGCTGGCCGACGAGGTGCTGGTGGACCTGCCGCCGGCGGTCATCGAGGGACGGCAGCCGCCGACGGGCTCGGCGCCGGGGCACAGTCTGCTGCGGATGCACGGCCGTACCCCGGAGGAGTTCCGGACCAGTCCCGTCTCGTACCCGCCCTCGTCACCGCAGGCGCTGAGCCTGTCCACCAGCCGCCCCGTCGTCGACGCCGCCCCGTCCGAGGCGCCCGGCGAGGCGGGACCGGCCGCCTCGCACTCCAGTCTCTTCGTGCCGCTGCTCACCCGCGACGCGGTCCTGGGTCTCGCCACCTTCCGGCGCAGCAGCAACCCGGACCCCTTCGGCCCGGAGGAGCAGACGCTGGCCGTGGAACTGGCCGAGCGGGCCGCCGTCGGCATCGACAACGCCCGCCGTTACACCAGCCAGCACGCGGCGGCCCTGGTACTGCAGCGAAGCCTGCTGCCCCAGCACCTGCCGGAGCTGAGCGCGGTCGACGTGGCGTACCGCTACCTGCCCGCCGACAGCCGTGTGGGCGTGGGCGGCGACTGGTTCGACGTGATCCCGCTGTCCGGTGCCCGGGTGGGCCTGACCGTCGGCGACGTGGTGGGCCATGGCGTGCACGCGGCCGCGACCATGGGGCGGCTGCGCGCCACCGTACGGACTCTGGCCCTGCTGGACCTGGATCCGGCGGAGCTGCTCACCCGGCTGGACGACCTGGTCGCGCAGTACTCGGAATCCGAGGCGGACGACGGGCTGCGCGACGAGGCGCTCGGGGTGACCTGCCTGTACGCGATCTACGACCCGGTGAGCGGCCGGTGCGTCTGGGCGAGCGCGGGCCATCCCCCGCCGATCGTGGCCGACGCGAACGGCTCGGTGGCCCTGTCCGCGCTGGCGCCGGGGCCGCCCCTGGGGCTGGGCGGCCTGCCCTACGAGAACGTCGAACTGAGCATGTCCAGCGGCAGCCTGGTGGCGCTGTTCACCGACGGCGTCGTGGAGGACCGGCGCACCGACATCGACAGCGGTATCGACCGCCTGGCCCATGTGCTCACCTGGCAGCGATGCCCGGTGGAGGAGCTGTGCGACCGGGCGCTGTCGTCCCTGCCCCCCGGGCCGCAGGCGGACGACGCCACGCTGCTGCTGGTCCGCACCCGGCGGCTGGGCGCCGACCGTGTGGTGGACCTGGAGTTGCCGCCCGACCCGGCCATGGTGGCGGAGGCCCGCACGCTCACCGAGCGCCAGCTGACGGCCTGGGGCATGCCGGAACTGTCGTTCACCGCCGCACTCGTGGTCAGCGAGCTGGTCACCAACGGCATGCGGTACGCCACCGGGCCCGTCCTGCTGAGGCTGATCAGGGACCGCTGCCTGCTGTGCGAGGTCTCCGACAACGCGCACACCGCGCCCCACCTGCGGCGGGCACGCCGGGACGACGAGGGAGGCCGCGGCCTGTTCCTCGTCGCCCAGATGTCCCAGCGCTGGGGCACCCGGTACACCGCGTCCGGGAAGACCATCTGGGCCGAGCTGGCCAGCCCCTAGGAGCGCCTTGCCGCGGAGGCGGGGGCGGCCGGCTCGCGGCGCGGCCACATCCGACGCCTGCGGAGAAGTCTTCCGGAGCGACGGCATCCCCTCCGCCGACCGCTTCGACGCCTGGCGCGGACGGCTGGGCAGGGAGGTCTCCCCGCTCAGGGGCGGCGATGAGCCGGGGGACGGGACGATTACCGGGCCGGGAAGGAGTCGGGGCCCTCCGTCAGCTATCTGCACCGGGTCTTCCAGGGGAGAGCCTCACCGTCTCGTCCTGGATCCGCGAGCAGCGGCCGGCCCACGCCCGCCGTGATCTGGCCGACCCCGCGTTGCGCGGCACGCCCATCCACATGATCGCCTCGCGCTGGGGTTTCCCCCGGGCCGCCGACTTCAGCCGGGCGTTCCGTAACGCCTGTGGCATACCGCCGAAGGACTACCGGGACCGCTCCTCACCCCGGCTGCCACCGTCTTCCGGCGGGTGACCGGCCGTCCGCCCCGCCTTCGGAGGCGGACGGCGGAGAACCGCCACGGGGGAAAACCCCCGCACGCTTGGTGGGGGCCGGCCTCGTGCGCATACGGTGGCTGGCAGGCTTCTTCGGGTCGTACGCCGTCTCCAGAATTCTCGGCATGACGATCTCTCCGGATGTCTCCGTCACCACCCGCCGCTCCGCCGTAGACGAGGGTACGCCGCGCCCCGGCGCGGGCAGCGACTTCGCCAGACTGTCCCAGCGGATCGCCGAGGCCGGCCTGCTGAAGCGGCGTCCCGGCTACTACACGGTACGGCTCGGTCTCGTGGTCGGGTCGTTCGCCGCCGGCTGGGGAGCCTTCTTCGCCCTCGGCGACACCTGGTGGCAACTGGCCGTGGCCGCCTTTCTGGCCCTGGTGTTCGGTCAGGTCGCGCTGGTGGCGCACGATCTGGCGCACCGGCAGGTGTTCCGGCGGCGCCGGCACAGCGAGATCGGCGGACGGCTGTTCGGCAATCTCGGTATCGGCATGAGCTACGGCTGGTGGATGAACAAGCACACCCGCCACCACGCGCATCCCAACCATGAGGAACTCGACCCGGACGTCGCCCCGGACATCCTGGTGTGGTCCACCGAACAGGCCCGCGCCAGCCGGGGCCTGGCCCGGCTCCTCGGTGGCCACCAGGCACTGCTGTTCTTCCCGTTGCTGACCCTGGAGGGCTTCAACCTGCACGTCTCGAGTGTGCGGGCGCTGCGCGCGCCGTTCATGAAGAACCGGCTGCTGGAGGGAGCTCTGCTCCTGCTGCACATCGCGGCGCTGCTCTCCGCCCTGTTCCTGGTGCTCTCACCGGGCCGGGCGGTGGCGTTCCTCGCCGTGAACCAGTGCCTCTTCGGCGTCTACCTGGGCTGCACCTTCGCTCCCAACCACAAGGGCATGCCGACGATCACCGGTGACCAGCAGCTCGACTTCCTGCGACGCCAGGTCCTGACGTCCCGCAACGTGCGCGGCGGCTGGTTCACCGACGTGATGCTGGGCGGGCTCAACTACCAGATCGAGCACCACCTGTTCCCGAGCATGCCCACGGTCCATCTGCGTCGGGCCCAGGTGATCGTGCGGCAGTACTGCGCCGAGATCGGGGTGCCGTACCACGAGACCGGGCTGATCCAGTCCTACCGTGAGGCTCTGACGCACCTGCACCGCGTGGGAGCGCCGATCAGGCAGCGGCGCAGGGCGTGAGCGGGTAATCCCCTCGGCCGGCGCTTCAGCTCGTCGGGGACGAGGTCCGGCGCGGCAGCTTCCAGTTCGGTCGCGGGAAGTGGCAGGTGTAGCCGTCCGGATAGCGTTCCAGGTAGTCCTGGTGCTCGGGCTCGGCCTCCCAGAAGTCGCCCACGGGCTCGACCTCGGTGACCACCTTGCCCGGCCACAGGCCGCTCGCCTCGACGTCCGCGATGGTGTCCACGGCGACGCGGTGCTGCTCCTCGTCGGTGTAGTAGATGGCGGACCGGTAGCTGCGCCCGATGTCGTTGCCCTGGCGGTCCCGCGTGGTCGGGTCGTGGATCTGGAAGAAGAACTCCAGGATGTCGCGGTAGCTCGTGGTCATGGGATCGAAGAGGATCTCGATGGCCTCGGCGTGGTCACCGTGGTTGCGGTACGTCGCGTTGGGCGTGTCACCGCCGCTGTACCCGACGCGGGTGGACACCACGCCCGGCTGCTTGCGGATCAGGTCCTGCATGCCCCAGAAGCAGCCGCCCGCCAGCACGGCTCGCTCGGTCTCCGATGTCATCGGTCACTCCCTCACGTTCGAGCCGCTGTCCGGCGCGGTCGTCTACGTACGGTTCTCACGTTCCTCCAGCTTATTACTACCTCTGGGTAACCCTCGCGCGGGTCGGCGAGAGCCCGAGTATTGACTCGGCAGGCGGCACTGGCGATCCTCATGGCGCACAGTTTGCGCAGACATGACAAATAGGTGCCGAGCCGAGGGACGTGGGCCGTGGCCATGACCAGCCACCCGTACCGCAGACGCAAAGACGTCACGATCGTGTCGCTGCTCCTCCTCGTCCTGGCCGTCGTCCTCGGGCCCACCCCGAGTTCGGCGGCCGGAGACGACTGGTGGATCCCGACCGCACGCCCGACGCCGGACTCCCGGATCGATGTCACCGGCGAGCCGTTCACCGGCACGAACGCCAAGGGCGAGGTGCGCGGGTTCGTCGACGCCCACGACCACCTGTTCGCGAACGAGGCCTTCGGCGGGCGCCTCATCTGCGGCAAGACGTTCTCCGAGGCCGGCATCGCCGACGCGCTCAAGGACTGCCCCGAGCACTACCCCGACGGCTCGCTGGCCGTCTTCGACTTCATCACCAAGGGCGGTGACGGCAAGCACGACCCGGTCGGCTGGCCCACGTTCAAGGACTGGCCCGCGCACGACTCGCTGACCCACCAGCAGAACTACTACGCGTGGGTGGAACGGGCCTGGCGCGGCGGCCAGCGGGTGCTCGTCAACGACCTCGTCACCAACGGTGTGATCTGCTCGGTGTACTTCTTCAAGGACCGCGGCTGCGACGAGATGACGTCGATCCGGCTGCAGGCGAAGATGACGTACGACCTGCAGGCCTACGTCGACAGGATGTACGGCGGCCCGGGCCGGGGCTGGTTCCGGGTCGTCACCGACAGCGCCCAGGCGCGTGAGGTCGTCAAGCAGGGCAAGCTGGCGGTCATCCTGGGCGTGGAGACCTCCGAGCCCTTCGGCTGCAAGCAGATCCTGGACATCGCGCAGTGCGACAAGCACGACATCGACGCGGGCCTGGACGAGCTGTACGCGCTGGGGGTGCGCAGCATGTTCCTGTGCCACAAGTTCGACAACGCGCTGTGCGGCGTCCGCTTCGACTCGGGCAGCCTCGGAACGGCCATCAACGTCGGGCAGTTCCTGTCGACCGGCACCTTCTGGAAGACGGAGAAGTGCGCGGGCCCGCAGCACGACAACCCCATCGGCTCGGCCGCGGCGCCCGGCGCCGAGGCGAAGCTCCCGGCGGGCGTGAGTGTCCCCGCGTACTCCTCGGACGCGCAGTGCAACGTCCGCGGGCTCACCGACCTCGGTGAGTACGCCGTGCGCGGCATGATGAAACGCAAGATGATGCTGGAGATCGACCACATGAGCGTCAAGGCCGTCGGCCGCGCGCTCGACATCTTCGAGGCCGGCTCCTACCCCGGCGTGATCTCCTCGCACAGCTGGATGGACCTGAACTGGACCGACCGGGTCTACGGTCTCGGCGGCTTCATCGCCCAGTACATGCACGGCTCCGAGGGATTCGTGGCCGAGGCGAACCGCACCAAGGCGCTGCGGGACAAGTACGGCGTCGGCTACGGCTACGGCACGGACATGAACGGTGTCGGCGGCTGGCCGGGACCCCGCGGCGCGGACGCGCCGAACAAGGTCACGTACCCCTTCCGCAGCGTCGACGGGGGCTCCCTCATCGACCGGCAGACCACCGGTGAGCGCACCTGGGACCTGAACACCGACGGCGCCGCGCACTACGGCCTCGTCCCGGACTGGATCGAGGACATCCGGCTCGTCGGCGGCCAGGGCGTGGTGAACGACCTGTTCCGGGGCGCCGAGTCCTACCTTGACACCTGGGGAGCGACCGAGCGGCATCAGGCCGACGTCAACCTCGCCCAAGGAGCCTCCGCCACGGCCAGTTCGGCCGAGTGGAACCCGTTCACCAGCTATGCGCCGAGCCGCGCCGTGGACGGCGACCGGAGCACCCGCTGGGCCAGCGACTGGAGCGACGGCCAGTGGCTGCGGATCGACCTGGGCTCGACCCACCGGGTCGGACGGGTCACGCTCGACTGGGAGCGCGCGTACGGCAAGTCGTACGGCATCCAGTTGTCGACGGACGGCACGAACTGGCAGACGGTCTGGTCGACGACCACGGGCGACGGCGGCCTCGACACCGCCCGGTTCACCGGCACACCGGCGCGCTACGTCCGCGTCACGGGCACCGAGCGCGGCACCGGTTGGGGCTACTCCCTGCACGAGGTGGACGTCCACAGCAGCTGACGACGAGGCCCGGCGGTGCCGCCGTACGCCGAAGTCGCCGATGACGCCCTCCAGCAGCTCGGCGGCCTCCTGGGACTTGCCCCGCCGGTGCAGGACGTCGGCGAGTTCGACGGCGGCCTGGCTGCGGTACAGCGCGG
>NZ_JBEYYR010000058.1:0-33824 GCF_040645635.1 Streptomyces sp. NPDC046727 | reverse complement strand
TCGGCGGGATCGGCGGCCTGACGATGATCGGTCTGGGCGTGACGGTCGCCGCGACCGGCCGCAAGGACTGAACCGCCTCGATGCTCTCCTCGCTCTCGGTCAAAGCCCTGACCGCGGCCCGGCCCGAGGATCTGATACGTACGCGCCACGATCCGCCCTGGTCCGCCAGCGTGATCAGGTCATCGAGCCGGCCCACACCCATCGACCAGATCGCCACCTGGCCGCTGACCGACTCGAAGTCCGCTTCCGCCTGCTCCTCCCAGCCGGCCCGATCCTGCGCCGGCGCAGGCCCGTCCCACACTTCGACCGTGACGGAAGCCGTGTGGGTGTGCCCAGCGCTGGTGACGTCCAGGCGCCTCGGGTGCGTACTCAGGAACGTGCCGAATTCGAAGTCGTCCGGGAACAGCAGATCGAGGAAGGCGTCGTCGGATTCCTGCAGCCCGAACGCGTAGTCACTCACGAACACGTCAATGCGCTGCTCACGGACAAGCTGTGCCACGAGATTCCCCCAGAGGGCGCAGACGACTGGTCATCACCTGCGATCGTAGGCTCGCACCGACTGGTCTCGCGTGCTTCCCAGGCCGTCACCTGGCCTGTGGTCGGTGTGCCGCAGTGGTCGCTTTGGAGTGACTGTTGTGACGGTCATGCCGCACTTGGTGATCGCAGTAGTCGCGGCAGCAAGGGCGGGCGCACTGCGGGCTGCGACAAGACGATCTACAAGCGCAGAAATGAAGTCGAGCGGACGATCAATGCCCTCAAGAGCTTCCGGGCCGTGGCCACGAGGTTCGACAAGCGTGCCTATGTCTCTCAGGGCACCGTGACCGTCGCAGCGATCCGGCTTTGGCTTCGGGGGTAGATCCATTATCCCTGTGTGGCGAGGCGCCTGTCACCGTTCTCCGGAATGATCTTTACATGCCTTTTGCGTCTCTAGGCTTGCGGGCGGACACAAAGCACGGATCCGGCCTGGGAGTTGAGAGTGGTGCACGATGTTGCCGCGCTGGCGGTGGAACTCACGGACATGGCTGCGGCCGATCATCAATCCGCAGTCCTCGCGAACAGCGACGACCCCGCCGAGCAGTTGGCGTGGCGACGGCTGACCGCCCGGCACGGTGACCGGCTTGACCAGATCATGGAGGAATACGGCTGGCCGACGGCGGAACTGGTTGGCGAGGAGGCCGCACGCGCGGCATGGCTGATCGCTCAGCACGCCGACCGGCAGCTCGACGTTCAGCGTCGTGCCCTCCGGCTGATGCAGCAGGCGGTGTCGGCAGGCTCGGCCAGCCCACGCGAGCTGGCCTTCCTGCGCGACCGCACGCTGGTCAATGAGGGCCGCAAACAGGTCTACGGCACTCAGATCGCCGGCGTGAAGGACGGGGCACCGGTTCCGTGGCCCTGTGAGGAGCCCGAGCGCATGGACGAACTCCGTGCGGAAGTCGGCATCGAGCCCTTCGCCGAGTACGTCGCCAAGTTCGCCATGGCGTGACGTTCCCTTCCCAGTCGCGTCCGGTGGATCACTGCCCGGGCTCACCTGCCGCGGGCGGTGATCCGCCGGACAACACACCTAGGGCGCGTCTTTGATCCATATCATGAAGGCGCGGAGGTGGAGGCCAGCGGGGTAGCTTTCCGGTGTCTTGTCGTACCTGGTAGCGATGCCTCGCCAGGCCTTCAGTTTGTTGATCAGCCGTTTGACGGTGTTCCTCTCCTCCTAGAGGTCGGCGTCGTGGCCGACGGGTCGGCCGGCCCGGGAGCCCTTCTTCTTGTGATTGGCGGCTTGGTCGACTTTTTCCGGAATTACGGCCTTGATCTGGCGTTCGCGCAGGTGAGAGCGGTTTCCGCAGGACGAGTAAGCCTTGTCTGTGGCGACGGCGTCGGGCCGAGTGCGGGGGCGGCCGACGGGCCCACGAACGCGGATTTTCCTCAGAACGGGGATGAACTGCGGGCTGTCGGCCGCCTGTCCTGCGGTCAGGAGGAACGTCAACGGGTGGCATTTGCGGTCGGTGGCGAGGTGAACCTTGCTGGTCTGCCCGCCCCGGGAGCGTCCCAGGAGGGCGGCCTTCAGGCGGAGCTTCCGGCGGCGTCGGATGCATCGTCGCTCTTCCCGCTCGGGATCCGCGTCGGCGTCTCGTTTTGTTCTTCACGGCCGCCCCCTGTTGACCTGGCGTTCTCCTCCTCGGCAGCGGCCTTCTCCAGGGAGGTGAGCACGTCCTCGCTCATGTGCATCCCGGCGGCATCGTGATGGGCGCGCGCGGTGGTGGAGTCGATGCTGACCAGTGACAGGTCCACCTCGCCCCGCTTCGTGGCCTCCATGATCAGGCCCTCCGGAAGGGCCTCGAACACACCGGCGTCACGCTACTGCCGGAAGCGGTTGGCGACGGTCGACCAGGCGCCGAAATCCTGTGGCATCTCCCGCCACTGCCTGCCGGTCTTGAACCGCCAGATCACACCCTCGAACTGCTGCCTCAGCCGCTCGGGATACGGGCCATACTCGCCGATCGGCAGGTACGGCCCGATGAACTCCCACTCGTTGTCCGCCAGTTGCACTCACGTCACTCAAGATGATCTACCGGACCAGAGGCTCAGGGCGGGGGCGAATCCACAGATTGATCACGCCTCGATACACGCCCCGGCTCGGGCCTATAGCCAGCGGTCGAACCAGGCGCGGATTCGCCGAAGGGCGTCGAGTTGGTGGGCGCGCTCGTCGAGCCCGTGGCCCTCGCGGGGATAGACGACGAACTCGTGCTCGACCCCGAAGTGGCGCAGGGCACGATGGAAGTGGATCGCCTGGCCGAGCGGGACATTAGTGTCCTCCTCGCCGTGCAGGATCAGCACCGGTGTGCGGATCCTGGCTGCGTAGGAGATCGGACTGTGCCGGTCGTGGACGTGCGGTCCCGGGCCCTCCCATCCGGTGCTGCCGCCGAGCGCCGCGTCGAGGATGCCCCAGTCGCCGGTTCCGGCCTGCATGCCCCAGTCACTTATGCCCGCACCCATCACGGCGGCCTTGAACCTGTCCGTACGGCCGACCGCCCAGGCCGCCATGAAGCCCCCGTGGCTCCAGCCGGAGATTCCCAGACGCTCGGGGTCGGCGACTCCTTGCGAAACCAGCAGGTCGATCCCGCTGAGGATGTCGGTCCACTCGTCGTCGCCGACCGCGCCTGCGGCCATGGCCGCGAACTCGTGGCCGTGTCCGGAACCGCCTCGGGGGTTGGGCAGGAAGACGGCGTACCCGGCGGTCGCCAGCCACTGGCCGCAGTCCACTACGGTGAGGACGAATTCGTCGGCGTGGCGGAAGTACGGGCCGCCATGGACCAGGGTGACGAGCGGGAACGGACCGTCGTCCCGAGTCCGGCCGGCGGGCAGGATCAGCAGGCCGTCCAACCGGAGTCCGTCACAGGCCTGGTAGCCCAAGCGCTCCTGGACACCCCAGCGGATCCTGCGCAGTTCCGGCCCGGTGTCGCTGAGCTGGACCAGCGGTCCGCCGGCGGGTCCGGCATAGACGTTCTTGGACTCGTACGCCGTGCTCGCCAGCAGGGCGACGTTCTCCCCCGAGCGACTCGCGCTGAGCCCGGCGAGCATGCCGGGGGCGGCGGACAACTGGTGGAACCGCAGGGACTCCGGGTCGAGCCGGTGCAGCGCGGTGTCCAGCCCGTCGGCGAACAGCGCGAGCAGCGGCCCGTCCGCGGCCTGCACCAGCTCGGTCGGACAGACGGCCATGCCGGCGGTGAGGTTGCGGTGTTCGACGGCCGAGCCGGTCGCCGGCGGGACGGTGTCGATCACGGCGAGCCCGCCGACCAGGTTTCCCGGGGTCACCGCCAGGTGGGCCAGATGCCAGACACCGTTGTGGTTCCACCAGGCCAGGGACTGGGCCTCGACCCCGACCGGACCCAAGCCCTGGACGGCCGCCGAGCTCGGGTCGACCACATGCAGTTCCGCCGTCATGACGCCGGGGTCGACCTCAGGGGTGGACCAGCTCAGCACCGCCAGCGGGCCGCCGTCCGGACGTGGGGCGAGCGCGGCCACATGCCGGTCACCGAGGCCGTCCACGGTGCGGAGCACGCCGGTCTCCAGGTCGAGCAGGCGCAGCCGGGTGGCGGGAAGGTGCCGGCCCCAGACCATGGCGTCGTCGCGCTCGGCTTCTCGGCGTTCGTCCTCGGCGGTCGGTTCGTCCTTGGCGAGCAGGGCGACGGTGCGGCCGTCGAGGAGCGGACAGTGGTCAAGGATGCCACCGCGCCAACTGGTCAAGGCCTCGGCCTTGGCGATGTCCTCGCTGCCATCCAGACGGATTTGCTGGAGTTGGGCGGTGCCCTGCTCCTCGCGGTCGGAGGTGAAGAACAAAGAGGCCGAGTCCGGCGCCCACTTCGGGGCGAGATCGCGCGCCGTGCCGTCGGTCAGCCTGCGTGGGGGCGTGCTGCCGTCGACGGCGGTGACCCAGATGGACCCGTGCGGACGCCCGTCCCTTCCGCCGTTGGCGACCACTCCGTAAGCGACCAGGCCGCCGTCCGGCGAGATGGCCGGTGCCACGGCAGCGGCAACGTCCACCACCAGTTCGGCGGTGAGCGGGTCGGTCGGTTCGGGAGTCGGCAGCGGTGCGGAATGCGGCATGCGGACTGCCTTTCGCTTGTCAATACGGCAAGCGGACATCCTGTCGCACTATCGGGTCGGCATCACTCGATTTTGGAGAACGGACCGCATGTGACCTGCCCTTGACGCTCTGCCACAGCCGATGGCAGTGACCTGTCGATCACGACTCGATACGCACCCTAGGTCCGTTGCCGCCTCATCAGTACCGCGATTGAGTTCGTCCGCAGACGACGGCGGCGTGTCCCCCGAGCGCTGCTCGGGGGACACGGCCTCTGGCGGCACGTTGAGGATGCCGTGGCCGCCGATGCGCCGCCAGACGATGTGCTGGGCGCCGCGCTTATCTCCGGCCCGTACGACCAGGTGGCTCGCCCGCCGTCATCCCACGTGAGCTCGCAGACGCCGGGCGCGCGGCGCACCCCCTTGATCCGCAGCCCGGCGCAGAACGCGCGGCCGGCGCGCAGGTCCTCGACGAAAGCGGCCACGGCCTGGCGGAAACGGCGGCGCTGCTCGGGGGTGAGGCGATGAAGGTCGGAGGTGAAGCGGGGCAGGGCTTCGTACGTGGGCACGGCGAACTCCTCCAGGAAGCACGAAGCCCCCGGCCGGGCGGCCGAGGGCGGTGGGCTGTTCGTGTTGAAGGGCGTCGGTGGCGTGGTGCTCAGTCGTGGTGCGTTGTCGGGGAAGTAGTGCGCTGGTGCACGCTCAAGGACGGTGGAGTCGGTTGCAGCCCGATTTCGGGCCGGTGGTGCCCCTGTGGTCGTGGCGCAGTATTCGCACGGCGCGGTCAGCTCTCGTAGCGGGCGCGCATCATGGCCACCCATGCCTGGGCCCGCGCCATGTCGCTGGCGCAGCTCTCGCAGTAAGGCTTCATCTCGGTGCGGGTGGGATGGGGCGGCTGGGCTGATCGGACTTCGGTGGTCTTCCGCAGCGTGAGCGGGCGGCGGCACATCGGACAAAGGCCTCCGTGGAGCAGATCGTTGTTCATGCGGCGGACTGTGCACGCGTCGGGGGCTTACCGTCTCGGGCTGCTCCGCAGGCCCGCCTGGCGGGCGCTCCGGTAAAGATCTGGTGATGGCCTCCCGCCCGGCGGGAAGGACCCGGGATTGCGCTTTTTCGCAGGTCAGGGCCGAGATTCCATGGGCCGATGATGAGCATGTCGGAGGTTCGCCCGGGGAACGGGCCGCGCTATCTCGTCCGCGGCGTAATGGTCGGCGACGGCCACCGCCCTGCGGGCACGCCGCTGCGCGCCGCCCAGGACGAAGCCGGTGTCCCACCCGGCGTGTGGAAGGGCGGGGGCCTGGCTGCGGTCGGCCTCAAGGCCGGGGACGTGGTGACCGAGCGGCAGGCAGAACTGCTCCTGGGAGAAGGCCGTCACCCGGATGCCGACCGGATCGAGCGCGGGCTCCTGGCGCAGGGCAGGAGCCCGGCGCAGGCCCGGCGGGCGACTGTGCTGGGCAGGCCCATCGAGCACAACCGCTCGCCGAAGACCGAGAAGGCCAAGGAGCGGAGGCCCTGGCTGGCCATGGACCTGGTGTTCCGGCCTCCGTCGACGGCACACATCGCATGGGCGCTCGGGGATGACGAGACCCGCGTGGTGCTGGAGCTGTGCCAGGACATCGCCAGGGACAAGACGCTGACGTGGTTTGAGGATTCGGTCGCGGAGATCCGCTGGAGGAGCGGCGGCGAGATCCGCAAGCCGGTCCGGGACGGGCTGATCGTCGCGGTGCTCCGGCACTACGAGTCGAGAGCTGCCGAGTCGAAGCTGCTGCTCCACGATCACGCGGTGGTGTCGATCCGTGCCCGGCGGCCGGACGACAAGGGGACGTGGGGCAACCTGTCGGCGGACTCGCTGATGGCCCACATCGTCGCCGCCGACACTCTCTACATCCTCTACTTCATGGAGGAGGTGTCCGCCCGGCTCGGGTGGGCGTGGGAGCCGCGCGAGGTGACGCCCGGCCGCAGGCCTGTCATGGAGATCGCGGGTATCGACCGGCGGCTCATCGGCTGGCAGTCGACCCGGCGCCAGCAGATCGAGGACGCGCTGTCCGTCCTCACCGCCAAGTACGAGGAACGGCAGGGGCATCCGCCGGGGGAGCGGGCCGCCTATGCGCTGGCCTGCCAGGCCGCCGACCAGACGCGCCCGCCGAAGCGGACGGAGCTGCTGTCGTTGACCGAGCTGCGCAGGCGGTGGCGGGCCTCGGCGATCCGGGCCTACGGCGTCGATGTCGTCGACCGGCTGGCGGAGCGGGCGCGGGCGGCGGCCGCTGCGGTGTGGGCGCGGGTGCGGCCGGTGGTCGACATCGCGCTGGCGGCCGTCGACGTCTGCGCCGTGGTGTACGTGATGCGCGGCGCGTTCAAGCGCCACCATCTCCTTGCCGAAGCCCGACGCCACCTCGCCTACGCCCTGCGCGGCCGGCCCCACCAGCCCGGCCTGGACGAACAGATCGTGCAGGCGGCCGTCGACGACTACACCCGCCCGGCCAGTCGGCGGATGATGACCGTCGACCTGCGCGCCCTGTACCCGCGCGACACCGAGGACCAGGCCGTGCTGCGCCCGCTGACCTGCAAGCGGTCCGCGACCCCGTACGAGCGGGCACGCCTCGCCGCCGGAGCCCTGGCCGCCCGGGTCAATGCAGCGCGGCGTGCGGAGCGTCTGGGGTCCCGCCCCCGGCCTACGCGGTGTCCGTGCCCGCCGCCTCGAGGTCACACCTGCGGCCGTTCCGCACCGGCTCGAAAGACGGCCGCCTCCTGGAGCCGGAGACCGGTGTCGACACGGTGGAGCAGACCCGCCGGGCCTTCGAAGCCGCCGCAAGGCTGGCCGCCAGGCTCCAGGACAGCAAGCGGAAGCGCGCCATCGTCCACGGCCCCCGCTGCTGATCGGGCTCAACGTCATCGGTGCCCTCAGCGCCCGACGGCTACGCGGCTGGTGGCGCTCCGTCGTCTTCGGCATCTTCGCCTTCTCCGCTGTGGCGGTGCCCACCGGCGACCCCCTGACGATGTGCGTGCTGGCGCTGCCCCTCACCGGCCTGTTCCTTCTCGCGCTGGGTGTCATGACCCTGCATGACCGCAGCGCGGGCAAGCGACTCTCCCGCGACGCCGAGGCGCAGCTCTCACCGGACGAGGCCTCCCGCCTCGACTGAGTGGCGACCTCGGCGAGATGATCGGTTTCGGAGGAGACCGGCCATGGACGGAGGTCTCAACCGAGCTCGAGCGGTTTCTCAACCATCCAGACGATCACAGCAAGGACCTGTCTCCTCAGGGCTGCACTGCTGTTCTCCCCAGGCTGGAGGCGATCCTCGGGCAGTGGCTCTCGGAACCTCTCGAAGCAGGAATGGAGAGACACATAGAGGACGCCCAGCGGCTTTCAGCCGATGCTGCGTGGAGTGGAAAGGCGCGGTGCCGTGAGACAACTTGAAGTGATCTGCAAGTGCAATGGGTGACCTACCGTCTGGAGTGTCTGGGCGCTACCGTCCGCTCGTCCGTCATCTGCTCACCGCCTCGGTCCTCGCCGCGGCCTCTCTCCGCCACGGCCGCAGCACCGTGCGCCGTCCACGCAGACCGCCTCCGCCCGGAGCGCCGCGGCCGACGTGAATGCTCTCGGTGCAAGCGCAGCCGCAAGGGCCGAGAACGCCTTTCGGTACGCCGCCGCTCACGCCCCGAAGGCAGTCGCTGCGGCTCCAGTGCAGGTGTACGTACACGTGATCGAAAGATCACCCGAGGTGGGCAACGTCGCAGACGCCACGATCACTGACCAGGTCCAAGTGCTCAACAGCGCGTTCGCGGACACGGGCTTCTCGTTCAGCCTGGCCAGCGTGGACCGAACCGTGAACCGCCTGTGGTACGATGTCTTCCCCGGCAGCGCAGGGGAAGACGCGATGAAGCACACCCTGCACCGTGGTGGCGCGGCCGCGCTCGACATCTACATCGCCGAGACCTACTTCGCGGGCACGACCGGCTGGGCCACCTTCCCTTGGGACTACCCGTATTGCCCGGCCAACTGACGGCATCGTTCTGTCCAACAGAGTGCTGCCCGGCGGGGTCGCCCCGCGCCAGTTCGGTCACGAGGCGACCCGCAACGTCGGCCATCGGCTCGGCCTGTACAACGTCTTCCAAGGCGGCTGCGCAGGCTCCGGTGACTACGTCGACGACACACCCGCCGCGGCATCTCCGGCCGTAGGCTGCCCCGAAGGCCGCGACACCTGCCCCGCGCCCGGCGACGACCCGATCCACAACTTCATGAACTACACCGACGACTCCTGCCGCAACACCTTCACCCCCGGCCAGGCCACGCGGATGAAGCAGCAGGCAGCGACCTACCGCGGCATCTTCTGACCTCAACCACCCCGCCATACGAGAGCTCCACCGGGTAACGGCCCGCTGCACCCGGACCGGAACTGTCCGGCTGTTGCTGAACTGTTAGTGGCAACTTGTACGTTGATCACCGCGCAGGGGCCCCTGCGCGAACCCAGCTCGAAGGGGGAGTCCGGTGAAGAAGTTCGTCGGTGCAGTGCTGGCCGCCACGTTCGCTGTTACCGCGCTCGTCGCTGCGGGAACGGCCGTCACGGGCGGTGAGATCAGCGTGCACGCGGGCAACGTCACCAACCGCCCGTAAGGGCTGCCCCGTAAATGATCTCTGGGTCGCCTCGGACGTGGTGGGCTGGCGTTCGGCTCCGCCCAGCTATCCGGCGAGGGCGAGGTTGTACATCCGGGCGATGCCGAGCATGGCGTGCTGGACGCCGTCGCCTTTGAGGCGGCAGTCGCGGAGGATCTTCCAGGTCTTCATACGGGCGAAGACGTGCTCGACGCCGGCACGGACCTGCTTGTGGGACTTGTTGTGTTCCTCTTTCCAGGCCGTGAGTGCGCTCTGGCCGCGCTCGCGACGGTGCGGGATGACAAGTCCGGTGCCCAGGTAGCCGCCGTCGGCGATCGTGAGGGTCTTGCCAACAGCGGCCTTGGCGCCGGACTCCACCCACGCCTTGCAGTCGTTGCGGTTCCCGGCGAGCGGCCGGCCGACCACGACGACCAGGCGCGTGTCAGCGTCGATGACGACCTGGTGGTTGGTGGAGTACCGATAGTTCTTCGACCGCTCGGCGATCGTGTGGTCGCGGTGGGCACCAGGGTGCCATCCACGATGAGCACGGTGTCCTTGGCGAACCGCTTGCGGGGCTGGAGAACGAGCATCGGCCCGAGGTGGTCGATGGTCCGGTCTGCCGCCGACTTCGACACCCCGAACAGAGGGGCGAGCTGCCGCATGGTGAGGTTCGTGCGCCAGTACGCCGCGACCAGCAAGGCCCGGTCCTCCGGCGGAAGGCTCCACGGCCGGCCCTTGCGGACCGCGTCCGCACCCTCGCGCCGCAGCACCGTCACCAGCTTCCCGAAAGCACGCGGGCTCAGCCCGGTGAACGGGGTTGTCCAGGACGGCTCCGACGCCGTGATCACACCAGCCACACCAAGATCATCCCGGGCCGGTTAGGGTGCATTCTTCGAGCCAACGGACTGGAGACGGATGATGGAGCAGGACCAGGCCCTGCAGCTCGCGGTGGCGTTCCTCGTGCAGAGCCAGCGTGAAAACGAGCCGCCTCTCGCCATCGACGCAGAGCGGGTCCGGGAGAGCAACGGGCTCCTCATCGTGCCCTACAACTCTGTGCAGTACCTCACCTCACGCGATCCGAGAGAGCAGCTGCTGGACTGCTGGCCCATCCTCGTCGACCTGGAACGCGGAGACGTGCGATTCGGGACCCTGGACGAGCGACATCTGTGGAAGACCCCGAGCACCTGACGAGGCCGCGGCTGCCCGCCCTTAGCCGAGCTTCCGCAGCACCTCGGCGATGTTGGCCCGGTACGTACGCAGTGCCTGCAGCCCGGCGGCGTAACGGTCGCGGTGCCGTGCGATGTCCACGGCCTGCTTCTGTGCCCGTACAGAGTGCCAGAGCTCGGCCGTATGGTGGCGGCGCTTGCAAGTGACGTCCGCGGCGGCGGTGGCCCGCTCCCGCTGTGTCTGCCGGGTGTTGCCGTCACTGCCCCGCTGCCAGGCGTCGTCCGTGTAAGCCGCGATGGGGTCGGGATAGCGGGTGAATCCCTGTTCTGCCACACAGCGGGACCACACATCCCAGGCTGCGCGGAGGCGCGGGTCGCGCTTGACCGCCTTGTCGACCTCGATCGCCCGTGTGCTTGCGTAGAGCCAGTCCCGCTTGAGGTCGATGCCTCGCATCAGTCGCCGGCTCGCCTCGGCGTTGCAGGCGGGCAGGTCCGCATACTCAGCGTTGGTCATCCGACGGCCCTTCGGCCGGAGGGCCGGGGGCTTTGCCGGATCCCAGCCGTAGCCCCAGCGGCGGGCGGCGGCGAGGTCCAGGGCGCCGTAGTCGGTGCTGACCACGGTGGCAACGACGGGGTCGCTGGGGTAGCGGGGGTCGAGGGGGAAGTCCGGGTGGCCGCGCTCCGCCATGCACTGCCGGGTCAGCAACGCCGATGCCCGCTGTGATCGCTGGTAGTCCTGCGGCGTGTAGTCGTAGCGGTCGGCCGGGAGGGGGCCGGGGCCCGACGCCGTGCGCACGGCCTCCGGGCGATCTGGACTGGAGGCGCAGATCGCCGCCAGCACCGCCACCCCCACCACGGCACCTGGCCGCCACCCCCGCCTCGTCATGCGAAGGGATGGTAGCGGGCGGCACGCAGCGCTCGGCCGGAGCCCCAGCGGCTCAGAACTCATCTCTGAACTAGTACTAGTCAGGCACGTAGGGCATAGATCTGGGCTGGATCTATATGGCGTGGTGTTCCTGCGTTGGCGCGATGTGAAGCAGGCGGAGCAGGGTCACCAGCGGCTGTGCCAGTACAGGGCGTTCATGGTGGCCCTCAGAGGAGCGGCACCTTCCCGCAGGGAACCCCAGGCGCCGCCGTTGTTGGTGTAGCGGAGCGGGAAGACGCCGGCCCGCTTGGTACGCAGCTGGCTGTGGTCCAGCTCCGAGCTCGCCGAGTAGCGCACCAGGTGCTGCGCTCCGACGTCGGTGGGGGCGGCGTTGCCGGCGCTGACCGTGCCGTCGGCGTTCGAGCCGATGAGGGTCCAGTCCGTTCCGCCCTGGGCCTGGGCAAGGGTAGGGCCGAGCCAGCGCCGGAAGGCGCCGTTCGGGTAGTACATCTCACGGCACTGAAGGTTGGAGAGGCAAACGCCCGATAACCGTGCGGCCTTTTGAGGGGTGCCCAGGTTCACGGCATCCTCGACCAGGAGCACCGGAGGCCAGTCCGGGTCACCCTTCGCGTATCCCGCCAGCGCCGCACGGATGATCAGCCCGCCCATGGAGTGTCCGACAAGGTCGACGGTCTGCCCCCGGGCGGAGTACCTATTGTAGATCTCCCACGCGAGGCCGCGTCCAAGGACCTTCAGGGAAGTGTCGACGGTGCCCTTGCGCTGAGGGTCAATCCGCACGTCGCACCCAGCATCGTCCTCCTCGTAGAAGCCGACGCGATGCAGCGTCCCCTTCCACCCGGACCTGTTGAACAGTTTGGCAGCGGAGTTCCACTTGGCTCCGCAGGTGTCGCCGGGGGTGTAGCCCTTGACGAAGAAGACCGGGCGGTCCTTGCTGTCCTCTCGCACTGCGAAGGTCTCGACCTCAGATGATGCAGAGGCGCCGACCGCGGTGGCGGGCCAGGAGGCGGCAGTACCGGTGGGCGCTATGACGGAGGCTGTTCGGCTGCCCTTGTCGGCGTCGGTATCGGCCGCTTGTGCGGGCGTGCCGGCAACGCCAACAGTGAATGCTGCTGTGAGGGCCGCGGCGGCGAGAGCGGGACGAGTACGCATCTGTCTCTCTTTCAGTCGAAGGTGGGGTAAGCCTCGGCAGACGAGCTGTTCAAGGCAATACCTGGAGTCGTCCGGGACTTGTCCGGGACAATGGCAACTGTCCGACCTGCGATGTCCGGCCATCTGTCAGACAGCCTCACCCATCCGAGAGCAGCCGGGCATCGCGTCGCCACTCGATCTTCGGGTTCAAAGATGGGTTCTGAGTGCTTCCCGGGGGCGCCGTGGTCGCCGCCTTGGCGGGGGCGTCAGGCGACGGCGACCCGGGCGGCGTGGGCACCCGGCACGGCGGCGAACGGCGGTACGCGTCTGGCCGTGGCCCTCCACGGGAGAACACACCACTGACACGCGGTCAGCGGCGCGCGTCGCCAGGCGCGAGCAGGCTGGTCAGCTCCGAGATCGCCTCGGGCGAGGGCTTGAAGTAGCGGCGGACGTTCTCCGGCTTCTTGTGCCGGGACTTGGCGACCAGGACCGTGCCCATGTCGCCTCCGCGGTCGTGGCTCTCGCTCCGCCCGCCGCATCCTCCGACACGGACCGGCCGCGCTCCTTGAGCGTCCGGCGAAGCGTGCCGATCCCCAGCCACGCCAGGTACCCGGCACCGGCCAGGCGCAGCGCGTCGTACAGCAGATGGGATGCCTTGAGCACCGCCGCGGCACCGACCGCGGCGGCCACGCCCCACACGAGCACGCCGCAGAGGATCCCCAGCGCCGTCGTGAAGGCCCGGCGCCTGCCCGGGGTGATGGCGGCGCGTAGCACCAGAGCGGTGTCCAGTCCCGGCATGATGGTCAGCATGCCTGCCACTACGGCGAAGGAGGCGATAGCAGAGGAAAGGTCATGCGGTCATCCTGGAGCCGCGGTTGCGATCACGTCCAACGTGGTCTGCTTCACTGCATATCAGCAGGACTGATGCCGTTGCTCGCGCGGTGCTTCGCCCCTGGGAGCCGGCCACACCTCAAGCGCTCCCTCGGTTGTCTCCGGCTTGGCGCAACCGGTCAGCGGAGGCCTTGTCACAACCGGAGTGGGCCGACCCCCTGACCCCGCCGATCAGAGCGGACTGACCCCGCTGTTCTGGTCCTGCGTCCGCCGGTACGGAGAAGTGAACCTCGATGTGGACGCCCGCCTCGACCTCGCTGCGCTCTTGGACAACCGCCCGTGCCGGCCGGTGCCGCTGCCGGGAGCGGCTTGTGGTGGCCCGGAGTCGGCACGAACGGCCTGGGCGGCTACTTTCCCTGTCTGTTGCCGGAGGTGTCGCACAGCGCGCGGTTGACGAGGTCGCTGGCGGCCTTTTGCTGCCGGATTGTTTTGTGTAGGTCGTTGAAGCTGGTGGACATGGAGACGGTGACGGTGCGGCTGCCGTCGTCGGTGGCGCCGTTCAGGGTGATGTAGCCGGCTTCGCCTCCCTCGTGGCTCCAGTAGCTGCCGCCGCAGCTCAGGGGGCGGTTGACCAAACCGAGGCCGTAGCGTCCGCCGGGCCAGAACGCCTCGAACGGCTTGGGGACCGGGACGGTGTCCTGCATCTCGGCCATGCGCGCCCTGGACAGCAGCTTGCCGCCCAGCAGCCCCTGGAAGAAACGGTTGACGTCCGCCGTGGTGGAGACATATCCGCCGAGGTCGGGGACGATCTGTTCGGTGACGTCCGTCCGTTCGCCGGAGGTGAAGACCTGGTAGCCGTCGGCGTGCGGGCGGCGAAGGGTGGACGTGGTGCCCGGCAGGTAGGTGTTGTTCATGCCGAGCGGTTTCAGAATCCGGCTCTCGACCTCCTCCTGCCATGGGTGCCCGGCGGCCTTCTCGACGATCATGCCGAGGACGACGTAGCCGGTGTTGGAGTAGCTCCAGCCGGTGCCGGGCTGGAAGTCCGGGTGGTGCTTCAGCGCCCTGGCGACGATCTGTTGGGGGGTGTAGGTGTCGTAGCGGTGCTGGTAGTACTGCTGCGGGGTGTCGTAGCCGGGAAGGTCGTCGTGAAGGCCGCTGGTGTTCTGCAGCAGTTGGCGCACGGTGATCTTCCGTCCGTCATTGCCGTTGCCGTCGATCAGACCGGGCAGCCAGCGGTCCACCGTGTCGTCCAGTGACAGGTTGCCGTCGTCGACCAACTGAAGGATCACCGTGGCCATGAGTGCCTTGCCGGTACTGGCTATCCGGAAGTAACCGTCGCGGGGCACCGGGCGGTTCGCGCCCGCCACGGCGACGCCGGCAATGGCCACCAGGTCCCGCCCGGAGGTGGTGGTCACCCGCGCCTGGACGCCGCTGATCCCCAGCGCCTGGATGGCATCGGTGTCCCGGCGCAGGTCGTCCTGCTGGTAGCCGGGTGTGGACCTCGGGGTCGCGCCGTCCGAGGGCTGGACGGCTATGGCCACACTCGCTGCGCCGACTGCGGCCATAGCGACGGCCAGCCACCGTCGGCCGATCCGGCGGTGACGTTGCTGGGACGGGCGGTTCTGCGGCGCGGAGGCCGGAGTTGTGGATCTCATGAATCACACGCTAGGTAGCCGTCGAGTTGCGTGTCGCTACCACAGGCGGCCGATGGAAACCTACAGGTGGCTGTAATGCCGGCGTGGGCGCCCGGCACGTACAGTGGCGCGTCCGAGGGCCGCTCCCGGCCCCGTACGACAGACGAGGGCGAGCCAGTGCACGGCGTGATCGGCGAGGCCCGCGCACGGTTGGTCCAGACCGGGCGCAGCGGACGTTACCTGCTCGGCACCCTGATGACCGCGACGGTGACGCTCGTGGCGGCGCCACTGCTGTGCGTACCGTCGCTGGCGGCTCCCTGGGTGGAGCGCCACCACCGGCGCGCCGGGGCGGTGCTGGGCCGACCGGTGGAGCCGCGCCCGCGCGCCCTGCGCCGCGACCTTGCGTGGCTCGTGACGCAGGTGGCCACCGGCCTGCCCGCGGGCATACTCGCCCTGCTGTGCCTGGGCAACCTGCTCCTCACCCTCGTCGTCACCGTGGGGTGGTGGGCCTTTCCCACGTCGGATCCGCCACGGCTGCTGCTGCTCGATGTCCGTATCAACAGCTGGGCCTCCGCGCTGACGATCAACCTGGCGCAACTCCTGCTCCTTGCGGCGCTGGGGGCCATCGCCCTGCCGCCGCTTGCCCGGGTGCACGCGCGGTGCTGCCTGGCAGTCCTGGCACCGTCTCCCGCGGAACAACTGGCCGCGCGCGTCACCGAGCTCACCCGGACGCGCACAGACGTCCTTCAGGCGCACGGCGCGGAACTCCGCCGGATCGAACGCGATCTGCACGACGGCACCCAGGCCCGTCTGGTGGCCATCGCCATACGGCTTGCCGTGGCCGGGGAGAGCCTTCCCCAGGACCCGGACGCGGCCGCCGCGCTCGTACGGCAAGCCCAGGCCGAGACCGAGGAGGCCATGGCCGAGCTGCGCTCCGTCATCCGCACCATCTACCCGCCGGTCCTGGCCGACCAGGGCCTCGTCGGCGCGCTCGGCACCCTGGCCGACAGGGCAGGCGTGCCGACCCGCATCGCCATCGGCGACCTCGGTGAGGTCCCTGCCGCGGTCGAAGCGGTCGCCTACTTCGCCGTCACCGAGGCGCTGGCGAACATCGCCCGGCACAGTCGCGCCACCGAGGCCGCCGTCCACGTCACCCGCAACGGCCCGATGCTGTCCGCAGAGATCATCGACGACGGGACCGGCGGGGCGGACGCATCCCGAGGCAGCGGCCTGGACGGAATTCGCCGCCGTGCCGCCGCCCTGGACGGCACCATGAAGATCAGCAGCCCGCCGGGCGGGCCGACCACCATCACCGTGGAGCTGCCGTGCGTGTAGTCATCGCCGAGGACAACGTCCTGCTGTCCTCCGGACTCGAACTCCTGCTGGGTTCCCAGGGCTTCGAGGTCGCCGCGGTCACGGATGACGCCCCCGGCTTCCTCGCCGCCGTCGAGATCCACCGCCCGGACGTCACCATCGTCGACGTGCGGCTGCCCCCGACCTTCCGCGACGAGGGCATCCGCGCCGCCCTCCGGGCCCGCCGCGACCGCCCCGGACTTCCCGTCCTGGTCCTGTCTCAGTACGTCGAGCAGGAATACGCCGGCCGCCTCCTCTCCGACACCCGCGGCGGCATCGGCTATCTGCTCAAAGACCGGGTAAGCCGCATCGCTGAGTTCACCGACGCACTGCGCCGCGTGGCCGCCGGCGGCACCGCCATGGACCCCGATGTCATCGCCCAACTCCTCGCCGTCCGCGGAGATCCCGTCGACGCCCTCACCCCCCGTGAACGCGAGGTCCTGGCTCTGATGGCCGAAGGGCACGACAACGCCACCATCGCCCAGCGGCTTTTCGTCACAGACAACGCCGTCCACAAACACATAGGCAGCGTCTTTCTCAAACTCGGCCTGTCGGCCGGCGACAGCGGCCACCGCCGCGTCCGCGCCGTCCTGGCCTACCTCCGCCGCCATGGCGGCACCGAACCCAGCGCTGTTGAGTAATCGACCAATCCCGCCTCGGCCGCCTGCGATGACCGGCGAACAGGTACGTCACGCCCGCGACCAGGTCGCCCCCCCCCGGAGAACACCACACCTCGATCGCGAAGCTCCTCAGCCCGCGCTGAAGGACGGTCGCCATCGCGATCGCCGAGGCGACCAACACAGCAGAACTGCCCCGGCCTGGCCAGAGGCGGCAGCCCTTCGCCTGCCCGGGAGGCGATCCAGCCGCTACCGTGGGCGATGTGTCCTCCGCATCTCCGCCCCAGAGTGGCGGGCCCCCGCCGCCGGGCCGACGGCAGCGGCTGCGGGCACGCTGGGCCGACCGGCACGCCCTGCCCCGGTTCGGCTTTTGGCTGCTGCGCCGGGGCACCATCGTGCTGGCGATGTGCGTGGGGCTGGAGCGCAGGACGTGACGTTCGTCGGGGGTGAGGTCGGACAGGGTGCGGGCGATCAGGGCGCCGAAGCCGTGGTCGAAGTCGGCCGGAACCGGCTCACGGGCGCGGCGGATCTCCAGGAAGCGTAGGACGGACAGGGCGAGGTGGAGCGGCAGCCCGTGCGAGTGCTGGGTGATCACGGACCGGATGTCCACGTCGATCAGCGGCCGACCGTCGTGGGCCAGCCGGCGCGCCAGGTAGGCGTGGCAGCCCTCGGGGGAGAAGTCGCCGATTAGGACCTGCCTGCGGCCGTTGCTGGTTGCGGCGGTGCGCAAAGCGTTCTCGTCGTCGGCCAGGCCGGGTCAGGACCTGGGGCCGGTGTAGTCGAGCTCGCCTTCGAGGGCGGTGTCGCCCCCCGGAGCCGGTTGCGGCCGGGGATGACGAAGAAACAGTCGGGCATGAGCCACACCAGCCGCTGGAGGAGTCGTTCGAAGTCGTGGCGGGGAACAGCGATGTCCTCGAAGGTGTCGAGCAGGATGACAGGGACGACCGCCTCTTCGCCGGGAGCTGGGAGAGTCTCCAGGCCAGCGGAGGCGGCGCCACCCCCGCGGAAATGCAGCCACTTTCACGATCAGGTACGCAATCAAGGTGTCCGCGCCGCGCTTGGCCCCAGAAGGATTTCTGTACCGGGGCCCCACGCCTGCTCAGTCTCCGAGGTGGGAAGACCGGCGCGATTACTACGCGAGAACGTCGCAGGCGGGCCCGTCTTTCGACGGACCCGCCCGTGCCGGACGATGTGCTCACTCACCGATCGGAATCGACAGGCGGGCGCTCCCTGCTCACGGTGCGAAGGCGTACCAGTGGCCCTGGACGTACTCGCAGTCCCAGACGCCCCACTTGTTGTGGTACTTCACGTAGGTCTCGCAGTCCTGGGCAGTGGCGAACGCGGGCCCCTCCTGCGTCACGCTCGGCGACGCCGTCGCCGCGCTGGCGGTGGCCGCCGTGCCGGCCAGGACGGCCAGCGTCAGTACCCCGGTCGCGGTGAGTGTGGCCAAAGCCTTCTTCATTGACAACCTCCTGGTTCTGGTACCCGTGATCCGCCGGGTGGCGTCGGGCACGGAATCCAGGGAATCGGATGACATGCCCACCGTCGAATGATTCGATTTCTTTCGAAGGTGATCGTGTTACGGGGGCTGTTCATGATCCGGATCAACCTGGGCGCGCAGGGATTGGGCAGGGTCCATTTCGCCATGTCGCCTCTGGACGCGGCCAAGGATCTGCTCTTCGCCCTCGGCCGGTCTCCGCACGTGCTCGACGCGGGCTGGCGGACCCAAGCGGTGGACGCCCTGTCGGAACGACGGTTAGGGCTACTGGCTGTTGTCGCCGGCGGAGGGCCGGGCGGTTACGCTCCCGACTTTCTGCGACCAGAACCGGCGGGATTCCAGACGACCCTGGACAGCGCTCTGCATCAGGTGGCCACTACTCCGAGCGAGCGGATCCGTTACGAGCTGGCGGCGGCCATCGGCGGCCACTCATGGGGCAAGACCGTGGCCGACAGGCCGCCCCGGCTGCTCCTGATGGCTATGGACCGGGGCGAGGAATATGTGGCGCAGCGTATCGCTCTGGAGCTGGAGCAGTTCTGGTCTGCCGTCCTCGCGCCCCACTGGCCCGGCATGCGGGCCCGGTTGGAAGGCGATGTCGCCGCCCGGGCCTCCATGATCGCGCGGCATGGGATCGCGGACGCTGTCAACCAGCTGGCCCCCAACCTGGAGTGGCACGACGGCGCCCTGACAGTCCACCTGCTCGCCACCAGTTCCCACCGTCTGAGTCTCGATGCCGACGCCGCGATCCTCGTACCCAGCGCCTTCGCGGGACGGGCTACCTTCTGCGCCGCCGAGCCCCCGGGCGCGCCGACCCCTCGCACTCCACTGATCGTCTATCCGGCTGCGCGCAACGACTGTCTTGCGCCCTCGCGCGGTGACGAGCTGATCGGCACGACACGCGTAAAGCTGCTGGCCGAGCTCACCCAGCCTCGTACCACGCGAGAGCTCGCCCAGCGTCTATACCTCAGCCCTGCGACCATCTCCTACCACCTGCAGATCCTCCACCGCGCAGGGCTCGTGCAACGCACCCGCCGATCCCGAACCGTCCTTTACCAGAGGCTCATGACGAAGTCTCCATTCGCCGGCGATCTCGACTGACCACCTCTCGCGCCCACTTGGAGAGCCTCGCCGCAGAGGCGTACCTCGTGGACTCATGAACCCCCACCTGAATTCGGCGCCGCCTGATGCCCTCTGTGCCACTACTGGGCGTTGTGCAGGCGGAGGTGGCGCGGTGACGAGGTTGCGCCAGCGTGCCCGGACAGTGTGGGGTCGTAGAGCCACTGGATGGCGAGCCCGTCGGGCTGCGGCAGGTCACCCATGGCGGCCGCGATGTGGAGGAGGTAGACGAAGTCGCGGTTCGCGGTTTCCTCGCGCAGGCGATCGACGGTGGCGCTGAGTGCGTCCTCTTGGCCGCGTACGGCGTGGTGGAAGGCGAGGGCGGTCTCCAGGAGCGGGGTGAGCCAGGCGAGTCCTGCGACGTCGAGCTGGGTGCGCAGGACGGTGGCGCGGTCGGTGATGTCGCGGTCGGTGCCGGCGTCGCGTACGAGGCCGGTGACCTGGGCGAGCAGGGTGGTCGCGCGCTGGTCGAGCGGCTCCAGGAGCCGGTGGGCGAGGGTGAGTTCGTGGTCGGCGCGGTCCGGGTCCGTCCAGGCGGCGGCCAGGGCGAGGCGGGTCTGGGCGATGGCCCGTTCGCTGGCGGCGTTGTGCTGTTCGGCCTCGGCCCGCGCCTGTTCGAAGGCAGTGATGGCGCTGGCGAAGTCGCCCTGGGCCAGTGGATGTCGCCAGGTAGGGAAGCCAGCCCCGTCGGGGCTCTCCGAGCGCAGCTCGCGGAACCCAGCACTTCCCGGTCATTTGCGGTGGCGTGCAGCGCAGCACAGGGATGCGGAAAGGCCAACTGCTATCCCACGCTCCGTGACGCTGTGAACGCCTGACGCTGCGCGCATGGGGCGCCCTGGTGGCGTAGGCGAGGCCGTGAGGGGTTACCCGACGTCTATGGCGAGGCTGCATCTTCCAGGACGGAAAGCAAACCAGGGCAGCGACGAGGCGCCGGCGCCCGAGGAGGCCGGGCCCGGGCCCGAGGTGGAGCGCCGGGCCCCGGACGCGCCGACGAAGCTGCCCAAGCGGGCCTGGGGCGGCGTGCTCAAGGGAGCGTTGCGGGAGTTCAAGGACGACGAGCTCACCGACCGCGCGGCAGCCCTGACGTACTACGGGGTGCTGTCGCTGTTCCCGGCGCTGCTGGTGCTCGTGTCGCTGCTGGGCATCACCGGCAAGTCGGCGACCGACGCCGTGCTGGCCAACCTCAAGAAGCTCGCTCCCGGCTCGGCCCGGGACATCATCACCCGGGCCGTGGAGCAGCTGCAGAGCAACGCCGGTGTCGGCTCCCTCATGGCCATTGTCGGTATCGCGCTGGCGGTGTGGTCGGCCTCCGGCTACGTGGCCGCGTTCATCCGCGCGGCGAACGCCGTCTACGACATGCCCGAAGGCCGGCCGGTGTGGGAGATCCTTTCCGTACGGCTGGGCGTGACGGTCGTGCTGATGGTGCTGGCGGTGGCCAGTGCGCTGATCGTGGTGTTCACCGGCGGTCTGGCCCGCCATGCCGGTTCCGCTCTGGGCATCGGGGACACGGCGTTGACGGTGTGGTCGATCGCCAAGTGGCCCGTCCTCGTGGTCCTGGTGACCGTCATGATCGCGATCCTGTACTGGGCGAGCCCGAACGCGAAGGTGAAGGGGTTCCGATGGATCACCCCGGGCAGCTTCCTCGCCCTCGTCATCTGGTTGATCGCCTCGGCCGGGTTCGCGTTCTACGTGGCGAACTTCGCCTCCTACAACAAGACCTACGGCACGATGGCTGGCGTCATCGTGTTCCTCGTCTGGCTGTGGATCACCAACCTGGCCATCCTGCTGGGCCTGGAGTTCGACGCCGAGACCGTACGCCAGCGGGCCATCGCGGGCGGCCTGCCGCCTTACACCGAGCCCTACACCCAGCCCCGTGACACACGGAAGTGGGACGAGGACGACCGGCGCCGCCTGGGTGAGGGCTGACCGGACACGCGATGATGTTGGGTATGGGTCGATGACCTGCGGGATATCTGCTCTTCATGGGGCTTTTGGCGGGGTTGCGTGATGCTGACCGGTCGCTGACCAAGCGGGCGGCCTCGCGGATCCCGCCGGGCGTCGGCAAGGTGCTGTCGGCGGTGGAGGAGACGGCCGAGAGCACCAAGCTGTGGTGCGGCGCCGCCGCCGCGATGGCGTGACTGGGCGGCTGGCGCGGCCGTAGAGCGGCGGCCTCCGGCCTTGCCGCCCTGGCCGTGGCGTAGCTGGTCTCGAACGGGGTGTGCAAGCAGGTGGCCGACCGGCCCCGGCCGCCGAAGGAGTGGTTTCCCCACGACGAGGTCGACGACGCCCCGACTCTTCCTCCTTCCCGTCCGGGCACACCGCCGCCGCGGTGGCCTTTACCACAGCCGTCGCCCCCACCTGGCCGGCCGCTGGCGCGCTATGCGCGGTGCTGGCCGCCATGGTGGCGCTCGAGCGGGTGCAAAGCGGGGCCCACTACCCGAGCGACGTGGCCGTCGGCGCCGCCATCGGCCTGGCCAGCGCCTGGCTTCACCCGCCGCGCTCCGCGCCTGATCCTGCGCCACTGGCCCTAGCAGGCTGGGAGAGGGCCGGGGAAACTGGCGAAAGCAGGCAGACAGCCGGCCATACCTCCGTCCTGAACTCGCCTGCTCGGGGTACTCGCGCCCTCATCGGATGGTCGGACGCATGACGCAGTCCGGCTCGTAGGAACTCAGAGGGACGGGAGGTGGCCGCGGTGTCGAGCACGCAGCCGCACCATGCTGGCCCGAGCGCGGACCGCTTGAGCCAGGAGTCGGTGGGTGAGCTGGTGCAGCGGGCCTCGCAGCAGCTGACCGAGCTGGTGCGAGGCGAGCTGCGCCTGGCGCAGGCGGAGATGAAGGAGAAGGGCAAGCGCTACGGCAAGGGCGGTGGCCTGTTTGGCGGCGCCAGCGTGGTCGGCTTCCTGATGGCGCAGGCGCTGGTCGCCACCGCGATCGCCGCGCTGGCGGTGGCGCTGCCGGTGTGGGCAGCTGGGCTGATCGTCACAGCGGTGCTGGGTGTGATCGCCGCGGTGATGGCCATGAGTGGAAAGAAGCAGGTCGACCAGGCCGCGCCGCCCGCGCCGGAGCAGACGGTCGAGAACGTGAAGGCCGACGTGGCCGAGATCAAGGAGAGTGCACACCGATGACCCAGCCGCCTCACGACGAACCCACCGCCTCCAGCCCCGAGGAACTGCGCGAGCAGGTCGAACAGACCCGGACCGGGCTTGGAGAGACGGTCGAGGCGCTCGCAGCGAAGACCGACGTCAAGGCGCGTGCCCAGGAGAAGGCAGCCGAGGTCAAGGAGCAGGCTGCCGCGAAGGCCGGCGAGCTGAAGGAGCAGGCCGCCCTCAAGGCCGGGGAACTGAAGGCGAAGGCCGCCGACCTGGCGCATCAGGCGCAGGACAAGCTGCCCGATCCGGTCAAGGACAAGGCCGCCCAGGCCGCCGGGCAGGCCCGGGCCAAGGCCGTCCAGACCGGTCAGTTGTGGAAGGAGAAGGCGCCCGAGCCGGTGCGGGAGAAGACCGCCCAGGGTGCGCAGCTGGCGCGGGACAACCGCAAGGTGCTGCTGGCGGCAGCGGGTGTGGCCGTCGTGGTGTGGCTGGCCTGCCGCCGACGGAAGGGGTGAGCCGGGTGAAGGCATCGAAGATCGCCTACAAGCCGGTCGGTCTCGCGCTCGGCGCGGTCAGCGGCATGGCTGCGGGAGCGCTGTTCAAGCAGACGTGGAAGATGCTCGGCCACGACGAGGACGCCCCGGATGCCACCGACGAAGAACGCTCCTGGCGCGAGGCGCTGCTTGCCGCCACGCTCCAGGGCGCGATCTTCGCCGGAGTCAAAGCGGCCGTCGACCGCGCCGGTGCCACCGCCACCCGTAGTCTGACCGGAACCTGGCCCGGCTGACGCGCAAGGTGGGAGGGCTGGTAGGACGCAAACACCGGCCCTCCCTCCGGCCAGTACCGGCAGACGACTTGGCCCCCGGTCCGTGGTGTCTGTCTGTAGCCTCGCCGTTTCGGTTGGGGCGATGAGGAGTCGTTGATGGCCAGCTGCCGGGTGGGGGAAGTGTTTTCGCTGCTTGGTCACGGCGGAGCCCGGCGCGGTGGCCCAGTTCTCCAAGTCTTTCGGGTCGTGGGTGGGAAGGGGTTTGCCGGTCAGCCAGTGGGACAGGGCAGTGCGAAGGAAGCCGGCTACCCGCCACGGGCACGCTCCGCCGTCGTCGAGGCCGCCTGGCTCAAGACCGCATCCCTCATCGCCCCCGCCTCAAGCCCCTACAAGGGAGAGCATCCACGCTCGGGAAGCGATGGGCTCAGCCCAGCGGCCGAACTGCGGTGGACCTGCCAGGTCAGTGCCGCGTACGACCGCTGTCCCAGCGTCGCGGCATTCGCCAGAGCCGAGGCAGCCAGGATCCAGGAACAGGACCAGAAGCAACCTGCATGAGTCTCACCTCGAAAGCACCGACCACCCGCCAGGACATCGCCCGTACCATCAGCGACCGGCTCCACCCCCAAGACGTGGATCGTCATTATCTGCCTCGCAGCCGGCTGGCACGTCGACCGATGGAACGGAAAGGCAGATGGGGAGACAGGAACGTCGGCGGGAAGCGGGGACGGCTTCTGGTGATGGCGGTCACCCTGGCCTCGGGTGCTTTCATGCTTCACCCTTACAGCGGCTGACACAATGAGGTCAGGTGGTGTTGTGGGCCGTGTCTGTGCGGCCGGTTGGGTCGTTGCGGGTACATGGGGGCATCACCGTGGATCGTGTCGGATGAGTTGTGGGAGCGGATCGAGCCGCTGCTGCCGAGGAGGGAGCGCCGGTTCCGGTATCCGGGCCGGAAGCCGTTGCCGGACCGGCAGGTGCTGTGCGGGATCCTGTATGTGCTGCACACGGACATCCAGTGGGAGTACCTGCCCACGGAGCTGGGATTCGGTTCGGGGATGACGTGCTGGCGGAGGCTGCGGGATTGGAACAAGGCCGGGGTCTGGCAGCAGCTGCACGAGGTGCTGCTGGCCGAGCTGAACGCGGAACGGAAGCTCGACTGGTCCCGCTGCGTGGTCGATTCCTCGCACATCAGGGCGTTAAAAAGGGGGAGCCTCACGGGGTCGTCGCCCGTCGACCGGGGCCGGGCCGGTTCCAAACACCACCTGATCACCGACGGACACGGCACCCCGCTGGCGGTCATCCTGACTGGTGGCAACCGCAACGACGTCACCCAGCTCCTGCCCTTGCTGGATGCCATTCCGCCCGTCCGTGGCAGAGTCGGCCGGCCCCGCCGAAGGGCGGTCACGCTCTACGCGGACCGCGGCTACGACCACGACAGCTACCGCAAACAGGTCCGCGCCTGCGGCATCGTGCCCGCCATCGCACGGCGCGGGACCGGGCACGGCTTCGGGCTCGGCGTCTACCGGTGGGTGGTCGAGCAAACCTTTGCCTGGCTCCACGGCTTCCGCCGGCTGCGTGTGCGCTGGGAACGGCGAGCAGACATCCACGAAGCGTTCCTCAAACTGGCCTGCTGCCTGATCACCCACCGACAACTGAACTCATTGTGTTAGCCGTTGTAAGCCGTTCTCCGTCTTCGCGTACCCGAACTGGGTCAAGGGCTTCATCAAGGGCGGCCTGGTCCACAACGAGGACTGGGACGCCGGCAGGACCGAAGACATCTCGACCACGTTCCCGTCCCTTCCGCGCGGCTGGCGGTAGTCATCGCCTCACGTGGTCAGCGGCTGGTTGCCATGGGTTGATCATGTCGCCATCCAGAAGCGTGGCTGGGACCAGTGGGGGTGCGACGAGGCACATGCGTGCCTGGTCTTTCGGCGGCCACGTGGCTGACTGTCGTCGGCTGAGGTTCAGACGGGTCCCGCGAAGATCTGGAGTGGTGACCGTGTCACAAGCCTCGGAAGGTGGACGGCGAACCTGTCAAGTCCACCCTCGGCGGCTGACACCAACAAGCCCGTACAACGACGGTCAGCGTCGAACGTCGACGGATGATCCGCTAACGGCCGCAGCCAGTTGACCGAGGCCGCTGGCCTCGCGTGAGCGACCTGATAAGGATGAGGCCACACCTCAAAGCCTGCATCAGGCACGGTGCGCCGTCCCCACTGATGGGCGGCGCACCGTTGGCTTGAGTGAGTCATTGAGACCCCGCCGACCTCACGCACTACTACGGAAGCCAAGGAAGACGCACAAGCCGGCAGCTTCCATTCAATGATCCATGCGTAGAGATCTACATGTTTGCGCAACATGCGAGTGTGGAGACTGCAAAAATCGTGCTTGCATACGTGGAGGCACTCACGTGGCCTGTGATGATTGTGATGCTGGTGTATCTGCTGCGCACTCATTTAGCAGGGCTCATAGGAAGACTTAGCGTGATCAGCACGCCAGCCGGAGATCTTGAGTTTGCCGCCGACGTGAATCAGGTTCACAACGCTGTGGTCGAGGCAGTAGGTGGATCTGACAGCGCAAGCCGGACTCCGGGTATCTTACGTTCACAGGTCCGGCACGGCGCACAGGACTTGGGCGCTTTTGACGCTCTACGTGATGTCGCGGCATCAGCACCTGACGCGGCAATCATGGCTGCGTGGCGGCGCGTAGAGTTACGTCTCTCGGAGGCGCACTGTCTTGTGCGGGGGACATCATGGGAAAACGAGCGCACCCATCGCGTCTTCCCTATCACTCCCCGCCGCTGGGCAGAAGATCTCGTCGCCACAGGTCTGGATGCCGACGTCGCAGAAATCATCGCGGAGCTTGTCAGCCTTCGAAACCGAGCGGCTCACTCACCGGACGTGTCCGGAATCTCAGCCTTGGAGTACGTAGAAAGCTGCGCCGTCGTATGGGCGTTGCTTGGTCGCTTCATGGCTGCCCACGACCCCAGCGGCGAGTCAATGATCACCCAGCCACCAACCCCCCTCAACTAAACGCAGCTGGCTCGCCCCGTTCTGCTGCGCTCTCGCCCAGCGCACCACAGCCTCACCAGATAGGGCGGGGAACAACGGGGAACCACGGTGAAAACGCCACCACCCACCAAGCCACCGAACCAACTATCCGCGCAGGTCAGCCTAAGAATCCACGCCAAGATTCCGCAGCTTCCCAAGCTGATGGCTCCCGAGCCATCGTTCCGCGCCGACCCTCGCGGCTTGCTCGGGTCATCGGCCCTGAGAGAGGGGGATGGGGCAGGGAGAGTAGTGGGTTGGGGAAGGCGGCCGCGCTCGAGGCTCGCAATACCAGCCAGCGGGCGCTTGCCGACTGCGGGTGGCGAATAGTTGTACTGCTGTGGGTGGTTCGGGTGTTTTGGCCTCATCAGGAGTCTGGCTTTTCTACGCTGGTACCTTCAGGAGTCGCGTAGGTCGGGGGGGCAAGTGAGTGCTGAGATCGTGCAGTTGGTCGAGCAGGCGGGTCCGTATCTGACGACTGCGGTCAGTGCGTTCGGAGCGGCCGTTCTCACTCGGGCTGAGGGCACAGCCGCGGACGCCACAGTGGCGCTCGGGCAGCGCATCCTTCAGGCGGTGTGGCGGCGCCGGGACGAGGCCGGCCAGGCCGAACTGGAACGCGTGGTGAACGAGGCCGCTGACGAACAGGATGAGTCCTATACAGCGGCCGTGCTGGGAAGGCTGCTTCGGCGCGCGTTGCAGGACGATGCCGAACTGCGGGCGGAACTGGCCGCGATGCTGCCTGCGCAAGCCGCGGGTTCGGTCACCATCACGGCGTCCGGTGAGCGGTCGATCGCAGCTCAGCACATCGGTACCGCGATCACCGGTGACGGTCACACCGCGCCACGTCCATGAACACCGACGACGAGTCCCGGCTGCGGATCGAGTCTGCCGGGCAGAGGCCGATTGCCGCTCAGAACATCGGTACTGCGATCAGCGGTGACGTGCTCCCCTCCGAGGCCCTGCACTCACCGGAGAAGGTCACTGCTGCACCGGGCACCTCGAACCTGCCTCCGGCCGCACTTTGCCTGGGACGGGACGAGGAACTTGGCCATCTGAGGCACATCCTGACCAATCGGCATGAGAGTGCGATCACACAGAGCGGGACGGTGCACGGTCTGGGCGGGATCGGCAAGACCACGCTCGCCCTGCACTACGCCCACCGCCACCGCAGCGACTACACCCTCATCTGGTGGATCAACGCAGCATCTCCCGACGAGATCGAGACCTCCCTTGCGAGCCTCACCCAGGCCCTAGTGCCAGACTGGGCCACCACAGCCAAGCGCTCGGCACAGGTGGCGTGGGCGATGCAGTGGCTCGCCTGGCATTCGGGCTGGCTGCTGGTTTACGACAACGTGGAGAACCCGGACGATCTCGCCCCCTACACCGGCGCCCTCCACCGGGGCCATCATCTCGCCACCAGCCGCCTCACCACCGGCTGGCCCGACAGCGCCACCACCCTGACCCTCGGCAACCTCGACCCCAACGATGCCACCGCCCTGCTGTGCCGGCTCGTGTTGAAGGAGACCGGCCCGACGCCCCGACAACAGGCTGAGGCGTGGTCCCTTGCCAGCGAGCTGGGGTACTTCCCTCTGGCGATCAAGCAGGCTGGCGCCTACCTGGCCCAGAACCGTGGCGTCAGCCTCGACTCCTACCGCCGCCGCCTGGCCACCAAACTCGCCAAGACCGCCCGCGGCACCAATACCGAAAGCACCCTCGCCCGCATCTGGAACGTCACCCTCCACACCTTGGGGATGGTCGATCCGCTGGCCGTGAAATTGCTGCACACCTCAGCCTGGCTGGCACCCGACGACATCCCTCACAGCCTGCTCACCCCTCCCGGTACCGACCCGGACGACATCGCCGAAGCCATCGGAACTCTCGCCGCGTACAGCATGGTCACCGACACCGGCACTACCCTCAGCGTCCACCGCCTGGTCCAGGCCGTCCTACGCGCCCCGCAGAACACCGATGGCACCCAGCCGCCCCGGCACGTGCAGGGACGCGATCGCGCCGAACAAGCAGTCCTCCACAGCCTGGCCCCGCTGCCGGGTCAGGACACCCCCACCGAGGACCAGTTGGACACCTTCACACCCCACCTCGTCACCCTCGCCGCCACCACACCGCCCGGACACCACAACACACAACTTGTTGATGCGTACGAGTCTGCGGCGGAACGGTTACACCAGCAAGGCCACACTGCGCGGGCCATCCCTCTGCTGGAGGCCACTGTCGCCCAGTGCAAGCAGAGCCTGGGCAATACCCACCCCGACACCCTGAACAACCGCATCAACCTCGCCCTCGCATACCAGTCGGCGGGCAATCTGGAACGGGCCATCCCTCTGCTGGAGGCCACCCTCGCCCAGTGCGAGCAGGTCCTGGGCGACACCCACCCTGAAACTCTGACCAGCCGCAACAACCTCGCCGAGGCCTACCGTGACGCGGGGGCTCCAGGAAGGGCCATCGCATTGCACGAGGCCACCCTCGCCCAGCGTCGGCAGGCCTTGGGTGACACCCACCCAGAAACTCTAGCCAGCCGCCACAACCTCGCCTACGCCTACCAGTCGGCGGGGGATCTGGGGCGAGCCATCCCCCTCCTGGAAGCCACCCTCGCCGAGCATGAGCAGGTCTTGGGCGACACCCACCCAGCCACCCTGAACAATCGCCATAACCTCGCTGGCGCCTACGAGGCGGCGGGGGATCTGGGACGAGCCATCCCCCTCCTGGAAGCCACCCTTACCCAGAAGGAGCAGGTCTTGGGCGACACCCACCCAGCCACCCTGATCAGCCGCCACAACCTCGCCAATACCTACCAGTCGGCGGGGGACCTGGGACGAGCCATTCCCCTAATGGAAGCCACCCTCGCCCAGTGCGAGCAGGTTCTGGGCGACACCCACCCCTACACCCTGGCCAGCCGGTACTGCCGGGAGTGTGGTGATCCGCTTCCGCCGACGATGGCGGCGGAAGCGGTGTTCTGCTCGGGCCGGTGCAGGTCACGGCGGTGGCGGAGGCTTCAGCGGACCCGGCAACGGATGATCGCGATGCAGCGGGGTGACCAGGCCGAGTGTCCGGTTTGTGGGCGGTCGTGGACAGTGGGGGTCGAGCGATCACGGTCTGCGGTGTACTGGTCGCCCCGGTGCCGGGTGCGAGCCTGTCGCGAACGGCAGGCGTCGCGGAACGGTGTTGCAGAAACGCCGTACCCGAACGCTTCGCCGACACAGCTATGTGGCCAGCCTCGGCCGGCTCGTTCCCCGGCTGCGGGGCCAGGAGTTCACAGAGGACGAACGCGAGACCGTCCGCCGTGGCATCGCCAGGGTCCGCGCGGCGGCCGACTGGCTCGAAGCCGCCATCGACAACGGCGAGTTCACCCTCGATGAGCAGTTGGCCCAGCTCCTCAAGGGCGAGTAGGTCATGACCCGCCGCCGCGAGGCACGGCCGTTCGCGGAGCATTACGGCGACCTGGTCCGCGTCGCCCTGATGGAAGCAAGACCCGCCGGCCTGCACACACGCCAGCTAGTCTCCGCGACCCGTTTAACAAAGTCACAGGTCGCCAGGGGGATCAGGCATCTGCGGGACGTCGGCGCGGCCGAACACCTCACCCCGATCATCTGGCGGCGAAGGGACGGCTACATGTTCTCCGACGATCCCGTGGACTGAATCGAGTACGAGAAGAAGCAGTTCCAGCAGATTCTCGGCCGGCTCACCCGGATGATCACAGGGACGCTCGCCCCGCACCTGGCCCGTTATCCCGATGAGGAATGGGCCCAGCTGGCATCGGCCCAGCTCACCGGCGTCCGCGCCACCCTCGCCCAGCTCACGAAATAGCCGCCGCCTCGCCAGAACCGAAGGCCGACATGCGCCGCCGCCGCTACCCCTCCGACACCACCGTCGCCGAATGGGCCCTGCTCGAACCGCTGCTGCCCATCCCTCATTGCCGTCGACAGCAAGGGACTACCCGTGATGATCATGGTGACCCGCGCGGACATGACGGACCGCGATGCCGCCCGCGAAATGCTCTTCCGCCTGCGACTCACCCATCCGCAGATCACCCAGATCTGGGCCGACTCCGCATACGCCGGCCAGCTCGTCGACTGGGCCGAACACCGCCTTCACCTGACCCTGCGAACCGTCAGCAGGCCCAAGGGCGCCAAGGGATTCGTCGTCCTTCCCCGCCGCTGGAAAGTCGAACGAACGCTCGACTGGATCATGCACGCCCGTCGCAACGTCCGCGACTACGAACGCCTCCCGCAACATAGCGAAGCCCACCTGACCTGGTCACTCATCACCCTGATGACCCGACGCCTGCCCCGAACCCCAGCAGCCCAGAAAGCTGCCGCACGCCGGTGAGATACCGGCTGAACGCCTCGCCGCTGTCCGACTCGAGCACCCGACCTGAGTGGCCAGCAGGAATAATCACCACGTGAACCAACACAAACCCGACGAGCGGAAGATCATTAAGGCCCGCGCCAGTAGGACTCCAGGACGTGTAGTGCGCATCGACCTGGGCGACGGTCGATGCGCCTATGGACGGCAACTCACGGGAGTGACTGTCGAGTTCTACGACCGGATCGGAGAGCCTGGAGAACCCGTCGATCTGATCGAGATTGTCGCCGCACCGGTCGCCTTCAGGATCTGGGTCACGAGTTCCGCATTTCGGCGGCGTGGTGGCTGGGAACTGCTCGACGTGGTCTCCCTGACCCAGGAGGAACAAGCCGAGATTCATAAATACGCCAAGCAAGATCCTCTCAGTGGCAGCCTCACCATCTACAGAGTTGATCCCGCCTCTGGCACAGGGAGCGAGACCCCCGCGACGATCGAGGAGTGTCAGGCCTTGGAGCGAGCTGCGGTCTGGAGCCCCGAGCACGTTGAGGATCGACTGCGGGACCACTTCGACGGCCGTCCGAATCGATGGGCGGAGTCAATGCGTTTGAAGCCGTGACACTCCGCAAGGCTCGGGGCATCAGCGACACGCCCGAAGACACATCTCCACAGGTTCGACAGGATCAGAAACAGGCACTCAGCAATCCGCCAGCTGGTCCTCCAAGCACCCGCACCCGTCGTCGCCCGGGCCCTCGGCTATCGCGACAAGACCACCACCCACCTGGTTGTCGAAGCCGGCGGAACCTGGAGCCGATATGCCGCTGGCGACCACACACGGTGACACCAGACCCGAGGTGAACGCTGGCGTCCCGCTGAGTGACAGGGATCTTGGTGTGCCCCCTGGTCATGAGGGAGCCAGTAACCCCGTCCGACAGGGCGGTCCGAAAGGGGTCACAGCGCTCCGGTCCCCAGGTTGCTGGGATCGGTGCCACGGTTGATACCGTCGTCTTCGCCCTCCGAGTCGTAATACCCATCGCGTCCGGTTCCGTCCTCAGCGGTGTTGTCGGCCCGCTCTTCGGCAGCCTTACTTTCGGTGGACTCGGACTGCTTCTTCTCTGCCATGACGGGATCCCATCGGTCGGCCTTCGGTCTGACATGTACGAAGGCGGGGAGAGCGACGTGCCGGAGGTGATTGGGCACCTTCTTCCTCCAGCATGCGCACGATCCATCCACCGGGCGTACCAGGTGAGGGCCGGATTGGCCAGAATGGGTGCAGCGCGCCCAGCCTGCCTAGCCCAATGGCAAGAGGCGTCGCGCTTAAGAGGGTGTTCGATACCGGATTAAGGCGCCGTGAGCGGTTACGGGCGGAGGTATTGACCGGCTCCCTGCTACCCCACTCAGAGGGGCGCCATCGCCCGCTCGATTCCGCCCCACGACGCTCCGTAGCCACAGAACCGGTTCTCCGGGCGAATAGGCGAGGCATCAACATGCGGGCCTACCAGTCCACGGGCCGTTCTAATCCCATGCGAACAACAACGCCTGGCCGATCAAGCGGTACGGGGAGGCCTGGATCCTGACCACAGGTGCCCGCGTTGTCGGCTCAGTCGTTCCAGGTGAAGGCGAGGTGGTTGGGGGCGGGGCTGGTGCAGGTGAGGGGGTGGGGGAGTTGGGTGGCTGCGGTGTCCAGGCTCATGGTGTTGGTGCCGGGGTCGTAGGCGAGTTGGAGACGGCCGGGTGCGGGCGGGGTGTCGAGGCCGCCGACGATGACCTGGATCGGTTCGCGTTCCTTGCCGGTGAATGTCCGCGGCTCGCCGGTGGTGCTGAGGGTGGTGTCGATGCCGTCGGCGGGGCGTCGCAGGCGCAGTGTCAGGTGCTTGTCCTGGTGGTGGGTGCGGGTGAAGGTGGCCTGGACGGTGCGGCCGGCCAGGGCGGGGGTGTCGCGGACGAGGAGGAGGACGCAGTGCTCGCCGACGGCAAGGTCGAGGGCCTGCCTGCCGTTGAGTGCTGCGGCGATCTTGGCCCGGTAGTTGCGGTCCTCCGGACTGTCGTAGGCGGCGAGGACCTGGTTGTCGGAGGTGATGGCGAACCCGTGCGGACCGTCGCCGCCACGCACCGTGATACCGAAGGCGGTGACCTTGCGGCCGGAGGCGGCGTTGCCGAGCGAGCCGCCGAGGAGCTGTCCCTGGTCCGTCAGAGCGCTGGCGTTCACGCGGAGGTCGTTGCCGCCTTGGATCTTGACGAGGCGCCGGCCTTTGACGAGGTTCCCGAGACCGGAGTCGTCCCCGGCGATGAAGGTGCCCCTTGTCGGTGGTGGCGTGGACGTACAGGCCCGACCACAGGGCTGTGATCTTCTCTCCGGCGGGTACGTCGTTGGCCAGTCCCTTGACGATGAAGTCCCCGAGGAGCCGGCCGGACTCGGTCACGCCTCCGCTTCGTGCGACCACCTCGACGGCACTGACGATCCTCTCGGTGCCCGCGGCCTTGTTCAAATAGTCTCGGTCGATGGCACGGCCGTCCTCGGACAGGACCGTCGGTTCGCCGTATCCGCTGCTGATCGAGCGGACGCGCCTGCCGTTGAGTTCCTTGTGCAGGCGCTTGGTCATGCCCGGGCGGGAGGTGAGCAGGTGGCCGTCGGTGGTGAGTGCTGCCGACCAATCCAGCCCGGCGGCCACCTGCGCGATGCGGAGCCCCTTTGCCTGACGGGCCAGCTCCTCGCCTTGGGGCCCGAAGCCGAGCAGGGTGCCGGCGGTTCCAGCCGGACTGTTCTGGCCGTCGGTGACGGCGGCGGCATGGTCGGTCATCAAACTCTCCTGATTCCCATACTCCATATGGCGGACTCAGCGGAGCTGTGGGTGGGGCTTCCGAGCGCGCCGAGCGGCACGTCAACAGATCGCATCCAAACAGATTGCATGCGTGGCGGACCGCAGACCCGCCCGGCGTTCACTGATGCCGTGCGTACAGCGTGGGCCGTGATCCACGCCGACGACCAGGTCCCGGCGTGGATCGCAGGCTGTGCTTCGCCGCGACCCGGTTGCTTCCCCTGATGAGTGACGCTTTAAGAGGTCCTAACAGAAGTTGTTGATCAAGTAACCATCGGCTTGTCTGCTCGTTGGTCGGGTCGTGGGGAAGCGTCAGTCGCGGCCGTGGATCGTGTCGGACGAACTGTGGTCGCTCATCGAGCCGTTGCTGCCCGAGCCGGGGCCGAAGCTGGTGG
>NZ_JBEYYR010000057.1:0-36386 GCF_040645635.1 Streptomyces sp. NPDC046727 | reverse complement strand
CCCCGCCGCAGCGCGGCCCGCGCCGCCGCCCGCCCGCGGACGCCGACGACTTCGAGCTGCTCGCCGCCGACCTGGCCCGCGCGCACGACGGCGCCGTCACCGCCGTCGTGCGGGCCGCCCAGCTCTCCAGCCAGACGGGCAGCGAACAGAAGCTGGAGGTGTTCGTCAATCTCGCGCGCCGGCTTCAGTCCCTCGTGCACCGGGAGATCTCGATCCTCGACGACCTCGAGAACGAGATCGAGGACCCCGACCTGCTCAAGGGCCTGTTCCACGTCGACCACCTGGCCACGCGCATCCGGCGGCACGCCGAGAACCTCGCCGTGCTCGGCGGCGCGGTCTCCCGCCGCCAGTGGAGCAACCCGGTCAGCATGACCGAGGTGCTGCGCTCGGCCATCGCCGAGGTCGAGCAGTACTCCCGGGTCAAGCTGGTGCCGCCCATCGACGGCGAACTGCGCGGCCACGCCGTCGCCGACGTCATCCACCTGCTCGCCGAACTCATCGAGAACGCCACGGTGTTCTCCGCCCCGCAGACCCAGGTGCTGCTCCGCGCCAACCTCGTCACCTCCGGGCTCGCCGTGGAGGTCGAGGACCGCGGGCTCGGCATGCCCGTGGGCGAGCAGAGCCGGATGAACGCCCTGCTCGCCGACCCCGACCAGGTCAACGTCGCCAGCCTCCTGGCCGACGGCCGCATCGGTCTCTACGTCGTCTCCCAGCTCGCCCGCCGGCACGGCATCCACGTGCGGCTGCAGACCAACATCTACGGCGGGGTGCAGGCCGTACTCGTCGTCCCGCAGGCACTGTTGGGCAACGCGCCGGGCGTGCCGGGGGCGGGGGCTGCCGCGCACGGTGGCGCCGGGGGAGCGGGCTCAGCTGCGAGTGGGGCCGCCCTGAGCGGGGCCGGGAGTGCCGCGACAGAGGTTGGGGCGGGTGCCGGGCAGGCCCCCGCCACCGGCAGGCGGCGCCACGCCCAGCGCGGCTCCGGACGACGCGGTGCGGAGAGCGGCGGCGCCGGGCGGGCCGGGACCGACAGCGGGCCCGGACGGCGGGGGACCGAGAGCGGTGTGCCCGGACGGCACGGAAGTGCTCCGGCACCGCTGCCCGTGCGCGGCGCCCACGAGGCGCGGCCCACCCCCGCCGAGGCCGTGCCCGGCATCAGCGCCGGGGACCGGCCGGTGGTCGAGGCACACGAGGGCATCCTGCCCACCCCCCGCGCCGCGACGGGCCCCGGAACCGTCGACAAGCCCCGACTGCCCCGCCGACGCGCCCAGGAGCACATCGTGCCCCAGCTGCGCGGCGGCCCGGCACCCCGCCAGGACGCCGACACCGTCGCCGGTCACGACCCCGGCCTGATGGCCGCCTTCCAGCGCGGGATCGGACTCGCCGAGGCCCAGCAGAGCCTGGAGCCGGAGTACGAGGAGCCGGGGGCCGGGGCATCGGCGTACGGGGCCACGGGATTCGGGGAATCGTCGTACGGGCACATGGGTTCGGCCCACACGGATGCCCCGCACATGGCGGGTACGCACCTCCCGGCATCCGGCCGGACCCCCGTACCGGAACCCGCCGAGCCGACACGCCCACGTCCCGAGCCCGGAGCCCCGGAGCACATCGGCGCCCAGCACAACGGGGCCGCGTCACACATCGGCACCGACCACCACGGCTCGCACACCATGGGGCCGGACACCATGGGCTCTCCCTACACGGGCCCGGCCCACATGGACGCTCACCACATGGGCCCCGACCACACTGTGCCGAACCCTAAGGGCGGCCCGGACCACACGGTCCCGAACCACACGATGCCGAACCCCGTGGGCCCCGACCCCACGCTCCCGGTCCACATGGCCTCCAACCACATGGCCCCCGACCACACGGCCGAGACCCACATGGCCACGCCCCCCATACCCCAGGCGCACGCCCACACGCCCGTATCCGACGGCATCCGCGGCACCGGCCGGACCGAGGGGAGCACCCCGGCCGGATGACCACCGCCGCACCCGCACGTCGTACCCCCACCCCCAGTGCTCCCGCAGCTCTTCGTACCCCAAGGAGTCGATCCACCATGGCGAGCGACGCGCCGACCGTCCACGCATCCGACCTCGACTGGCTGCTGAGCGGCCTTGTGCAGCGCGTACCGCACACCACCAGCGCGGTGCTCCTGTCCTGCGACGGACTGGTGAAGTCCGTGCACGGCCTGGACGCCGACAGCGCCGACCACATGGCGGCCCTGGCCTCCGGCCTGTACTCCCTCGGCCGCAGCGCGGGCATCCGGTTCGGCGACGGCGGGGACGTCCGCCAGGTCGTCGTCGAACTCGACGCGACCCTGCTCTTCGTCACCACCGCCGGCTCCGGCACCTGCCTCGCCGTGCTCGCGGGGCGCGAGGCCGACGCGGCCGTCCTCGGCTACGAGATGGCGATGCTGGTCAAGAGCGTCCGTCCCTACCTGGTGACCGCCCCCCGGCAGCAGGCCGTCGAATCCACGGCGACGAGGCCTTGAACGTGGCCGCAGCCGGCGACGGGCCCTGGCTGGACGAGGCGGCAGGGCGGCTGGTGCGACCGTTCACGGTCAGCAACGGCCGCACCGAGCCGAGCATCGCCCTCGACCTGATGTCGCAGGTGATGGCCACCGGCGTCACCCCGCTCGGCTACCTCGGCCCCGAGCACGCGCAGGCACTCGACCTGTGTCGCGCGCCCGTCTCGGTCGCCGAAGTGGCCGCCCAGCTGAAACTGCCCGCGGTGGTCACCAAGGTGCTGCTCGCCGACCTGGTCGACTGCGGTGCGCTGACCACCAAGCCACCCGTCTACCACCACACACCCACTGACCGGTCTCTGCTGGAGGCAGTGCTCGATGGACTACGACGACAGCTCTGACCCGTTCCCGACCGCGCTCAAGATCCTGGTCGCGGGCGGGTTCGGGGTCGGCAAGACGACCTTCGTGGGCGCGGTCAGCGAGATCGCGCCGCTCAGCACGGAGGAGCTGCTCACCACGGTCAGTGTCGGCACGGACAGTCTCGACGGCGTCGAGAACAAGATGGAGACCACGGTCGCCATGGACTTCGGCCGGATCACCCTCGATCCGGACCATGTGCTGTACCTGTTCGGCACACCGGGGCAGGAGCGGTTCTGGTTCATGTGGGACGAGCTGTCCGAGGGCGCGCTCGGCGCGGTGATCCTGGCCGACACCCGTCGGCTCCAGGACTGCTTCGCCGCCGTGGACTTCTTCGAGGAGCGCGGGCTCGCCTTCATCATCGCGGTCAACGAGTTCGACGGCTCCCACCGCTACGACCCCGAGGAGGTGCGCTCCGCCATCGACCTCGACCCGGAGGTCCCGGTCGTGCGCTGCGACGCCCGGATCTCCAGCTCCGGCGTCCAGACCCTCCTCACGCTGGTGCGCCACCTCCTCGCCCACGCCCCGGCGCCCACGCCCAGCCATGGCGCCCACAGGTGATCCCGCCCTACCGCCCTCGGAGCCCCTATATGAGGTACGCCCACAGCGACGGAGCCCGGCCATGAGCTACGAGCCGCCCCGGCCGGTCCGGGGTCTGCTGCTCACCCCCGAGGACAAGGAGGCCCCCGCCCGCGTCCACCGACTGCGCCGACTCGGCCTGGTGGACCGGCCCGACCCCGCGCTCGACGCCTTCGCCGGCCACCTCGCCCAGCTCACCGGCGCGCACTACGCCATGGTCAACTTCATCGGCGAGGACCACCAGTTCTTCGCGGGCCTGAGCGCCCCCGCCACCGCCCCGGTCGTGCGGGACGACGGCAGCAGGGCCGAGCTCGGCCGGGTGCAGCCGCGCGACCATGGGTTCTGCCCCCATGTGGTGGTGCGCCGTAAGGCCCTGGTCCTGGAGGACGTCCGCGACTATCCGCGGTTCGCGGGCAATCCGGTCGTCGACGAATACGGCATTCGGTCGTATCTCGGCGCCCCGCTCATCGACAGTTCCGGCATGGCGTTGGGCACCGTGTGTGCCGCCGACACAGCGCCCCGCGCCTGGGGCAGGCCGGGCCTGGAGACCATCAAGGCCCTCGCCGCCGACCTCGTCGTACGCCTGGAACGGAGTGCGGAGGACGGTCTGCCGCTCTGACGCGAGGGGACAGCGAGGTGGGTTCACCGCGGAGGGCGTGAAGGAAAGCTGTGGCGCCGGTTAAGAAAAGCTCGATGGACCGCGGACCGCGCATGCGGCAGATTGCAGGGTGATTCCACCCCTCTGACCCGGTGCGGGTTCCTTCGGCATACCCGCGGTCCGGGCCTCACCCCACAGGAGCCGTAGCGTTGAAGGCGCTGGTCAAGGAGAAGGCGGAGCCGGGACTCTGGCTGACGGACGTCCCGGAGCCCGTCATCGGCCCCGGTGACGTAATGATCAAGGTGATGCGGACCGGTGTCTGCGGCACCGACCTGCACATCCGGGCCTGGGACGGCTGGGCCCAGCAGGCGATCCGCACCCCGCTCGTGGTGGGACACGAGTTCGTCGGGCAGGTCGTCGAGACCGGGCGGGACGTGACAGACATCCGCATCGGCGACCGGGTCAGCGGCGAGGGCCACCTGGTGTGCGGCAAGTGCCGCAACTGCCTGGCCGGCCGCCGCCACCTGTGCCGGGCCACCGTCGGCCTCGGCGTGGGCCGCGACGGAGCGTTCGCCGAGTACGTCGCCCTGCCCGCGTCCAACGTCTGGGTGCACCGGGTCCCGGTCGACCTCGACGTCGCCGCGATCTTCGACCCGTTCGGCAACGCCGTGCACACCGCGCTCTCGTTCCCGCTGGTCGGCGAGGACGTCCTGATCACCGGCGCCGGCCCGATCGGCCTGATGGCCGCCGCCGTGGCCCGGCACGCGGGCGCCCGCAACGTCGTCATCACCGACGTCAGCGAGGAGCGCCTGGAGCTGGCCCGCAAGATAGGGGTGAGCCTGGCGCTGAACGTCGCCGAGTCCGCCATCTCCGACGGACAGCGCGCGCTGGGGCTGCGCGAGGGCTTCGACATCGGCCTGGAGATGTCCGGCCGCCCCGAGGCCATGCGCGACATGATCGCCAACATGACGCACGGCGGCCGGATCGCCATGCTCGGCCTGCCCGCCCAGGAGTTCCCGGTCGACTGGGCCCGGATCGTCACCTCGATGATCACCATCAAGGGCATCTACGGCCGCGAGATGTTCGAGACCTGGTACGCGATGTCGGTGCTGCTGGAAGGCGGCCTGGACCTCGCCCCCGTGATCACCGGCCGGTACGACTACCGCGACTTCGAGGCGGCCTTCGCCGACGCGGCCAGCGGCAAGGGCGGCAAGGTCATCCTCGACTGGACCGCGTAAGAGACGTACCTCCCCTTCCGCGCAAGCACCCTAGGAGCTTCTTCGATGTTCGACACCGTCCGTGACGACCTGCGCGCCACCCTGGACGAGATCCGCGCCGCCGGACTGCACAAGCCCGAGCGGGTCATCGGCACCCCGCAGTCCGCGACCGTGAACGTCACCGCCGGCGGCCGTCCCGGCGAGGTCCTCAACTTCTGCGCCAACAACTACCTCGGTCTGGCCGACCACCCCGAGGTGGTCGCCGCCGCCCACGAGGCCCTGGACCGCTGGGGCTACGGCATGGCCTCCGTCCGCTTCATCTGCGGCACCCAGGAGGTGCACAAGGAGCTGGAGGCCCGGCTGTCGGCGTTCCTCGGCCAGGAGGACACGATCCTGTACTCCTCCTGCTTCGACGCCAACGGCGGTGTCTTCGAGACCCTGCTCGGCGAGGAGGACGCGGTGATCTCCGACGCCCTCAACCACGCCTCCATCATCGACGGCATCCGCCTGTCCAAGGCCCGCCGCTACCGCTACGCCAACCGCGACCTCGCGGACCTGGAGGCCAAGCTCAAGGAGGCGTCCGACGCCCGGCGCCGCCTGATCGTCACCGACGGCGTCTTCTCCATGGACGGCTACGTGGCCCCGCTCGCCGAGATCTGCGACCTCGCCGACCGCTACGACGCGATGGTCATGGTCGACGACTCGCACGCCGTCGGCTTCGTCGGCCCCTCCGGCCGCGGCACCCCCGAGCTGCACGGCGTCATGGACCGCGTCGACATCATCACCGGCACCCTCGGCAAGGCCCTCGGCGGCGCCTCCGGCGGTTACGTCGCCGCCCGCGCCGAGATCGTCGCCCTGCTGCGCCAGCGTTCCCGCCCCTACCTGTTCTCCAACACCCTCGCCCCGGTGATCGCCGCCGCCTCCCTCAAGGTCCTCGACCTGCTGGAGTCCGCCGACGACCTGCGCGTGCGGCTCGCCGAGAACACCAAGCTGTTCCGCAGCCGGATGACCGAGGCGGGCTTCGACGTCCTCCCCGGCGACCACGCCATCGCCCCCGTCATGATCGGCGACGCGGCGAAGGCGGCCCGCATGGCCGAGCTGCTGCTGGAGCGCGGTGTCTATGTGATCGGCTTCTCCTACCCGGTCGTCCCGCAGGGCCAGGCCCGCATCCGCGTCCAGCTGTCCGCCGCGCACTCCACGGCGGACGTCAACCGCGCGGTCGACGCGTTCATCGCGGCGCGCGCCGAACTGGAGGCCTGACCAGGGCGGACGCCCTGGGATAATGGCGGCATGATCGAGGCACGGCGGCTCCACATCCTCCGTGCGGTGGCCGACCACCGCACGGTCACCGCGGCAGCCGCCGCGCTCTACCTCACCCCGTCCGCCGTCTCCCAGCAGCTCACGGCGCTGGAGCAGGAGACCGGCCACCGGCTGGTCGACCGCAGCGCCAAGGGCGTACGGCTCACTCCGGCCGGCGAGATCCTGCTCGGCCACACCAACGTGGTCCTCGCCCAGCTGGAGCGGGCCGAGGCCGAGCTGGCCGCCTACGGCTCGGGCGAGGCGGGCACGGTCACCGTGGCGGCCTTCGCGACCGGCATCGCCCAGGTCGTGGCCCCGGCCGTGGGCCGCCTCGCCGCCGCCGCGCCCGGCATACGCATCCGCGTCCAGGACGCGGAGGGCGACGCCAGCCTGCCGATGGTCCTGGACCGGCAGGTCGATGTCGCGGTCGCCGTCGAGTACCGGGGCGCCCCGCCCGCCGACGACCCCCGCCTGACCCACGTACCGCTGTACGCCGAGCCGTTCGACGCGGTCGTACCGCTGGGGCACCGCCTGGCGGACCTGCCCGAGGTCCCCCTCGCGGAGCTGGCCAAGGACACCTGGATCGGCCCGTACCCCGGCAACCCCTGCCACGACGTGGTGGTCCTCGCCTGCGAGAGCGCCGGCTTCCAGCCCCGTCTGGAACACTCCTCCGACGACTTCCGCGCCGTCGTCGCGCTCGCCTCGGCCGACGCGGGCGTGGCCCTCGTACCGCGCTCGGCGCTGCGCGGCATGGACCTCGCCGGTGTGGTCGTACGCCCCGTCGACGGTGTCGCCCCGACCCGCCGGGTCTTCGCCGCCGTCCGTCGGGGAGCCGAGGGGCACCCGCTGATCCGCCCGGTGCTGGAGGCGCTCGGCGAGGCGGCGCAGGCCTGAGGCTTCCTCGGGCGGGTGACTGTCAGTGGCAGGGGCTACGGTGCGTTGCATGCCGGATGCCGAAGACGTACGCCGAATCGCCCTGTCCCTGCCGGACACCACGGAGAAGGTCGCGTGGAACATGCCCACGTTCCGGGTGGCCGGGAAGATGTTCGCGACCCTCCCCGAGGACGAGACGTCCATCGCCGTGCGCTGTCCCAAGGAGGAGCGCGACGAACTGGTGCTGGCCGAGCCGGACAAGTTCTGGATCGCCGACCACGAGGCCCAGTTCGCCTGGGTGAGAGCGCGAATCGGCGCCCTGGAGGACGAGGGCGAGCTGCGGGACATCCTGGCCGACTCCTGGCGCCAGGCCGCCCCGCCCCGACTCCTCGAAGCCCACCCGGAGTTGGGACTTCCGCCCGGGGACCGAAGCTGAACCCCGGGGGCTCACCGGCCGGCCGGCACCCGCCCGGCGCCCACGAAGCGGCCGATCCGCTCCCGCAGGGCCGCCGGGTCCAGGCCGTGGGCGGCCACATGCTCCTCGATCGTGCCGTAGCGGCGCAGCTCGCGGCGGCCGACGCCGAGGCCGAGCACCCGGTGCGGTACGTCGGACAGCGCCTCGCTCACCGCGGTCGTCGACGTCCCCGCCAGGTACGGCTCGACCAGCACGACGTCCGTGCCCGCGGCCTCCGTGGCCCGGCGCAGCCCGGCCGCGTCGAACGGCCGCACGGTCGTCGCGTACAGCACGGTCATGTCCAGGCCCTCCGTCGCGGCGAGCACGGCGTCCAACATCGGGCCGACGGCGACGACCACACCGGACCGGCCCTCACGGACGGTGACGAAATGCCGCCCGTCGATCACCCGGCCCTGCCGGTTGGACTGCACGGACAGCCGCACGTACACCTTGTCGTCGCCCGCGGCGACCGCCTGGTGCAGCAGCGTCTCAGCCTCGTCCGGATGCCCGGGCACATGTACGGTCCAGCCGTCCAGCGTGTCCAGGAGGGCCACATCGCCTGGCGCCATGTGCGTGAAGCCGCCGGCTGGCCAGTCGAAGGACGCGGCGGCGCTCACCAGCACCGCGCCCGTGCCCTGGTGCCCCAGATCCAGCTTGACCTGCTCGAACGGCCGCTCCACGAGAAAGCTGGCGAAGGTGTGCACGACGGGTCGTAGCCCGGTCAGCGCCAGCCCGGCCGCGGCCCCGACCAGGAGCTGCTCGCGGATGCCGACGTTGATCACCCGGTCGGGATGCCGGCGCATGGCCTCCCGGAAACCGTCGGCACCGATCTCGGCGAGGACGACCGCGACCCGCGGGTCCTCGTCCAGGAGCCGGGAGACGACGGGGGCGAAACGGTCACGCATGGTGTCCATCAGGGGAACCCTTTCCAGGAGGTGAGTCAGGCGTTCTTCGGCTCGACACGGGCCACGACCACATGCGGCCGGCCCGGATGCGGCGCGGTGAACGCGGCGTACAGCGCCTCGTGGTCGCGCCCGTCGACGGTCACCGCGGACCAGCCCGCGGCCTCGAACCGGGCGGCGATCCCGCCGGGCAGCGCATGGCTGGCGGAGGAGTTGTCGATCACGACGGTGTGCAGCCGGTCCAGTCCGGCGGGCCCGGCGAACGCGATCGCCTCGTGGTTGCTGCCCTCGTCCAGCTCGGCGTCCCCGATCAGCACCCAGACCGCCGGGTCGGGCCGGCCCTGCGCCCGCAGCCCCAGCGCGGTGCCCACGGCGATCGGCAGCCCGTGCCCGAGCGACCCGCTGCCGATCTCGGCCCCCGGCACCAGCAGGCGGTCCGGGTGATGGCCGAGCGGGGAGTCGTACGACCCGAAGTCCGGCAGCCAGTCGACGGGCACGAACCCCTTCGCGGCCAGCACGGCGTAGTACGCCATCGGCCCGTGCCCCTTGCTGAGCAGGAAGCGGTCCCGGGACGGGTCCTCCCGCCGCTCCGGCGCGACCCGGAGCACCCGGTCGTAGAGCACCCACAGCACGTCGAGCGTGGAGGTGGCCGCCGGGCCGTGCTTCTCGTCGCCGGTCATCAGCCCCATCAGCCGGGGCAGGTCGTCATAGCCGTACGTACGGCTCTGGTCCGCTGTGATCGTCATGTGGATGATCGTGCAACCTCAACCAAGCTTGAGGTCAACAAGGAAAGCGGCGCGCGACCACCGATCCGAGTGCGGTATTGTTTCCCTGCGCGATCGGCCGAGGGGAAATCCCAGGTCAGACCGCGACGGGACGTGGCGCAGCTTGGTAGCGCACTTGACTGGGGGTCAAGGGGTCGCAGGTTCAAATCCTGTCGTCCCGACTTGCGAAAAGGCAGGTCAGAGGCCGTGTCGGAGCATTCCGACACGGCCTTTCGGTCATTCTGCGGCGACGGTGTGCGCCAGCACCGACAGGCCGGTGCGCTCAGAACGCGAGGCCCACATGGGCCAGAGCCTGCTTCAGCAGGACCCCGTGCCCGCCCGGCATCTCGTTCTGCACGGCCGGGGAAGCGGCCTCCTGCGGGCTGAACCAGACGAGGTCCAGCGCGTCCTGACGGGGCCGGCAGTCGCCGGTCACCGGCACGACGTAGGCCAGGGACACCGCGTGCTGACGCGGGTCGTGGTACGGCGTGATCCCCGCGGTGGGGAAGTACTCCGCGACCGTGAACGGCTGGAGGGAGGCGGGGACCCGGGGCAGGGCGACCGGGCCGAGGTCCTTCTCCAGGTGGCGCAGCAGCGCGTCGCGGACCCGCTCGTGGTGCAGGACCCGGCCGGAGACCAGGGTCCGGCTGACCGTGCCGTCCGGGCCGATGCGCAGCAGCAGTCCGATGCTGGTGACTTCGCCGCTGTCGTCCACGCGCACGGGCACGGCCTCGACGTACAGGATCGGCATCCGGGCCCTGGCCATTTCCAGCTCGTCCGTGGTCAGCCAGCCGGGCGTGGTTTCGGTCATGTCAGACATTGCTTGATCATACTTTCCGGGCGGGGCGCCCGCAGGATGCGCGGGCCGGTTCGGATACGGGCGGCCCGTACAGTCGGCGGGCGTTGTCGCGGCCGGTCCAGGCCGCGATCCGCAGGGCGTCGGTCAGGCTCAACTCGTCGTCGTCCACGCGGTCTTGCAGCAGATCGGCGAGTCCCTTCCGGAAGCACAGGGCGCCCAGGTGGTGGAACTCGGCCACACCGTAGGCGTCCGAGCTGTACAGAAGTTTGCGGAACGGGGTGATCTCCAGGGCCTCCTCCAGCACGGCCCGGCAGCGGGCCGGGCCGGTGTAGTGCAGGGCGAGACCGACGTCCAGATACACCTGTTCGAACACCGTGGCCAGATAGGCGGCTTGGCGGTGGTACGGCCAGCAGTGCAGCAGCAGGACCGGGATCGTGCCGGCGATCCGGTGCAGCCAGTCGGTGAGCAGGGCGGGGTCGGCGCGGTGCAGCCGTACGTCCGCGTCGCCGAATCCGGTGTGCAGTTGCAGCGGCAGCCCCAGCTCGACGGCGGTCCACAGCAGATGCCGTACCAGGACCGGGTCGGTGAGCCGTCCGCCGCCCGCCGTCCAGTGCCGGGCCGCCGCCGTCACCTCGGCGTCCGTCGGGCGCGCCGGGTCCAGGGCGAAGCCCGTGCGGTACGCCGCGACCGACTTCACCGCCACCACGCCCGGCCGGCGTACGGCCTCCTCGGCGGCGGCGCGGACGACGGCCGCGTACTCGCCCGCCTCCACGCCGCGCTCCACCACCGACTCGGCCAGCTGCTCCAGCCGTACCACCTCGCAGGCGGCGGCGCCGGCCGCCGCCGCCAGCTCGGCGGGGGAGGTGACCGGGTGCGGGGCGTAGCCGGTGTCCACGCAGAACACCTCGGCTCCGGACGCCGTCAGGAAGCGGCGGTTGACCTCCCGCCAGCCGAGCGCGGAGCGCCGGGCCAGGTAGTCGGCGGGCGGGACGTGCCGGGGGAGGTCGAGCAGGGGTGCGCAGTGGCGGCGTACGGCCACGCCGGCGGGGCTGTCGAAGGGCGAGACGCCGGGCCAGGCCGCGCCCTCGGTGATCAGGGACTCGAACTCCCCGGCACTCAGGTCGGCCGTCACCGCGCCGTGGCAGTGGTGGTCCACCAGCGGCAGCGCGGCGAGGGCCTCGTGGACCGGTCCCGGGGCGGCCACGGTCAGTACGTCCAGCGGTAGGCCGCCGCCACCTGGACGGGGCCGAGCCCGTCGACGGCCGCCGCCTCGCCGAGCCGTACGGCGGTCACGGCGTCCGCGAGGACCGGGCCCAGCGCGGCCCGCAGCACCTTGTCCGCGCGGAACTCCTCGACGGCCTGCGGCAGCGACTGCGGCAGCCGCCGTACGCCCAGGGCCGCCGCCTCGTCGGGGCCGTAGCGGGCCGGGTCTCCGGTGATCTCCTCGGGCAGGGTGCGGGCGGCCGTGATGCCGTCGAGTCCGGCGGCGATCACACAGCCGAGGGCCAGATACGGGTTGGCGGCCAGGTCGACCGGCTTGACCTCCATGTTGGCGTCCTGGTCGTGGCGGCCCGCCGTGCCCGTGATCATCCGCAGGGCGGCCTCGCGGGTCTCCCGGCCCCAGGCGGTGTAGACGCCGGCCCACTGGGAGGGCTGGAGCCGCAGATAGCTGGCCGGGCTCGGGGCGGTGACCGCCGTCAGCCCGGGCAGGTGGGCGAGGACCCCGGCCGCGAAGGCCTCCGCCTCGACCGTCATGCCGTACCGGCCCTCGCCGCCGGAGTGCAGGTTCAGCCCGTCGCGCCAGCAGGACAGGTGCAGATGGCCGCCGTTGCCGACCCCCTCGGGCAGGTACGCGGGCGCGAAGGAGACCCGCAGCCGGTGCCGCTGGGCCACCGCCCGGATCGTCTGCCGCACCAGCAGGCTGCGGTCGGCCGCCGCGACCGGGTCCAGCGCGCCCACCGAGACCTCGAACTGCCCGGCCGCGTACTCGGGATGGATCTGGTCCACGTCCACGCCCTGGGCGGTGAGCGCGGCCAGCAGGTCGGCGGTGTAGTCGCTCAGCTCGATCTGCCGGACCGCGCCGTACGCCGGGCCCAGGGCCGCCGGGACGAACTCCGTGCCGGGCGCCGAGCCGAGTCCGACCGCCCACTCGATCTCGACGGCCGCCTTGAAGACGAGGTCGTGGCGGTCGGCGGCGTCCGTGACGACGCGGCGCAGAAAGGTCCGGGCGCAGCCGGGGTGCCGCTCGCCCTCCTGAGTGATCCGGTCCACGGGAGCCCAGGCCCAGCCGGGCTGCCCGGCCAGCGGGACGAGCTGGTCGAGGTCGGGGTAGAGCCTGAGGTCGCCGTCGGGGGAGCCGAGGACGTCGGTGGTGACGATGGAGTCGTCGGCGAGGAAGGTGTCGAACACCGGCGACATGCCGACACCCCAGGCCACGGCCGCCTCCAGCCGTGCCGTCGGGATCGTCTTGACCCGGGCGATGCCCGCCGTGTCCGCATAGGCCAGGACGATCCCGTGCACGCCCTGCGCGGCCAGGTCGGCGGTGAGGGCGGGGACCCTCCGCAGATCGCCGGGGCGTCCGCCGGGCACGGGGTCGGCGAGAGTGGTCATGCGTCCTCCTCGACGGGCTCGGCCCCGGCCGGGGGCCAGGGGACGGGGCGAGGTCAGGGTTTCACGGCCACCGCGCCGTACTGCGGTACCACGGCGGCATCCGGCCCGGCGTGCCACCGCGAGCACGGCACCAGACCCGGCTCGACCAGCTCCAGACCGTCGAGGAACGCGGCGATCTCGGCGCGGCTGCGCGCCGTGATCGGCGGGGTGGCGTTGGCGTTCCAGAACTCCATCGCGGCCCTGTTGCCCTCGCCGCCCACCTCGGCGTCGTACGTCGGGTGGGTGAGCACCAGGTGGCTGCCCGGGGGGACCGACGCCATGAGCCGTCGCACGATGTCCCGGGCCTCGTCGGTGTCCAGCACGAAGTTGAGGATGCCCAGCATCATCACCGCGACCGGCCGGTCCAGGTCGAGGGTCTCGGCGGCACACCGGACGATGACGTCCGGCTCGCGCACGTCGGCGTCGATGTAGTCGGTGACGCCCTCGGGGGAGCTGGTGAGCAGCGAGCGGGCGTGCACGAGGACGATCGGGTCGTTGTCGACGTAGACGATCCGCGACTCGGGCGCGATCCGCTGGGCGATCTCGTGGGTGTTGTCGACCGTCGGCAGTCCGGTGCCGATGTCGAGGAACTGGCGGATCCCGCGCTCGGCGGCCAGGAAGCGCACCGCCCGCCCGAGGAACTCCCGGTCCGCGCGGGCCACGTCCCGGATCACCGGGAACATCCCGGCGACGTGCTCGCCGACGCGCCGGTCGACCTCGTAGTTGTCCTTGCCGCCGATCCAGTAGTTCCAGACCCGCGCGTTGTGCGCCACGGAGGTGTTCGGCCTCGCCGGGCCGGTCGTCGGGGAATCGCCCTCGGTCACGTTCCCGCCCTTCTCCCGTGCGGTGCTCCGCCGTCATTGTGCCGCTCCTTGATCGGGCTGTCCCGGGAAACGCGCGGCGTGCGGTCCCGGGCACCCTGCGGCGCCTCGCGGCACATGAGGAACACTGGGCCTTCGGGCCCCCGCCGGCCCGCCCAGTACCACGGTTCCCGGACGGAAGAAGGACATGCCCGCGACGCCCGCGCCCCTCGTCGACACGACCGCCCCGGCCGCCGGCCCGGCCGACATCCGGCTGATCGTCACCGACATGGACGGCACCCTGCTGGACGACGCCCAGCGGATTCCCGACGGCCTGTGGCCGATGCTCGCCGAACTGCGCCGCCGCGGGGTGCTGTTCAGCCCGGCGAGCGGTCGCCAGTACGCCACGCTGGCCCGGCAGTTCGCCGAGGTGGCCGAGGGCATGGTGTTCATCGCGGAGAACGGCACCTACGTGGTCCGCGACGGCGTGGAACTCGGCTCCGCCCCGCTGGAGCGGTCCGTCGCGGCGGACCTCGCCCGGACCGTGCGCCGGCTGGTCGCGGACGGCGTCGACGTGGGCGCCGTGGTCTGCGGCAAGCGGTCGGCGTACGTCGAGCGGACCGACGAGGCGTTCCTGGCGGAGGTGCGCAAGTACTACGTCGAACACCGTGTCGTCGAGGACGTCACCGCCGTCGAGGACGACGTGATCAAGGTGGCCCTGTTCGACTTCGGCCCCGCCGAGCGCACCACCGCCCCGGCCCTGGCGGCGTTCGCGGCCACGCACCAGGTCGTGGTCTCCGGCGAGCACTGGGTCGACGTGATGCACCCCGCCGCGAACAAGGGCGCCGCCCTGCGCGGCCTCCAGCGCGAGCTGGGCATCACGCCCGCGCAGACCATGGTCTTCGGCGACTACCTCAACGACCTGGAGATGCTGGACGCCGCCGACTGGTCGTACGCCATGTCCAACGCCCACCCGGAGGTCGTCCGCCGGGCCCGCCACCTCGCCCCGTCCAACACCGACAACGGCGTACTGCGGACCGTCGCCGAGGTCCTCGGCATACCGCTGCCCTAGTCACCTTCCCCGGCCGGGCCCAGCAGGGCCGGCAGCAGCTGCTCCTCCTCGTAGGCGAAGTGCGCCTCCAACGCTGAGCAGAGGAGGTCCACTTCGGCCCGGAGCCGGTCGGTGTCCGCGCCCGCGGGCTCGGTGGAGAGCCGGCCGACGAGGGTCTCGATGCCGTCGACCGCCCGGGCCACCGTCTCGTGCTCGCGCCGCAACCGGGCGATGGCCGGGCGCAGTTCGGGGAACTGCCGCTCGAAGCCGGCGAACGCGCCGTCCTCGTTGGTGTGGTGGCCGTGCAGCGAGGCGCACAACGTCAGGCAGTGCGTGGCCAGCCGGCGGCCCAGGGCGGGCGCCCGCGGACGCTCCGCGGAGGCCGGCCCCTCGGCCAGCGCCGTGCGCAGCGAGGCCAGCTCCGCGCGCAGTTCGCCGTGCACCCGGAGCAGGAACGCGCCGATCGCGCGGTTGCGGGCCGCGTCGGCCGGATCGGCGCGGTGCAGGGCCACCACCGGGATCACCCGGGTGGTCGCGGCCTCGTAGGCGGCGAAGGCCGGGTCGCGCTCGCACTGGGCCCGGAACCGGGTGTCGCGCTCCGCGCCCCGCAGGGGCTCGGCGGTGGCCGGGAACCGGTCGACGCGGCCGTCGTCCGTACCGATCTCCACGGTGACGGCCGGGTGCGCGACGGCGTTGTGGTACCAGGCCGGGTGTGCCGGACCGCCCGCGTTGGTGCCGAAGACCAGGAGGCGGTCCCCGTCGCGGGCGTAGGCCACCGGGGTCGTGCGCCGCCGGCCGGTGCGGGCGCCCGTGGTGGTCAGCAGCAGGAGCCGCGCCCCCTCGAACATGCCGCCGACCCGGCCGCCGTTCGCCCGGAACTCCTCGATGACCTGCTGGTTCAGCTCCAGTGGTGAGGGATGCTGTGTGGGCATGGGAGAGCCCCTCTCGATACCATCGACACAGATGTATTTGCCTGGGAAGCAAAATATCTTTGTGAGCAAAGCTATTGAGGGGTGTGGTCCGTGTCAACCGACGCACGCGCACAAGACGGCTCCGGCCTGGACGTGGACGAGACGATCCGCGCGCTGCTCCTGCTGATGCCGCGCATGGTGGGGCGGGCCAAGCGGATTCCGGTGCCGGAGGAGTTCCGGACGATGGCGCTGACGCCCCGGCACCTCTCGCTACTGGCGATGCTGCTGTTCGACGGGCCGATGACCGTGAACGAGCTGGCCGCGGGCCTTGAGGTCGCGCCGACGACCGTGAGCCTGATGGTGGGGGAGCTGAGCCGGAAGGGGATCCTGGAGCGGCGCGAGGACGAGGCCGACCGGCGCCGCCGGATCGTGAGCATCGCCGAGGCGCACCGGGATGCGGTGGGCGGCTGGCTGGGCCAGGGCGCCGGGGCCTGGCGCACGGCGCTGGCACCGCTGTCGGCCGAGCAGCGGCGGATGTTCGTGGACACCCTGGCGGCGTACGAGGCCGCGCTCGGGGAGGAGTGAGAAGGGTGGCCGCCCGACCCGGGCCGGGCTCAGCTCGCGGGCCGGCCGCCTGACCCGGTCCGGGCTCAGCTCGCGGGCTTGCGGCCCACCGCGCCGTACAGCGAGACCGGGCCGTCGGTGGCCGCCGGCGGCTCCTCGGGGCGCCAGTCCGCCACCGACACGATGCCCGGCTCCAGCAGGTCGAGTCCCTCGAAGAACGTGCCCACTTCGGCGTGCGACCGTGACACCAGGGTCACTCCGCCCGCCGCGTACATGGCGATGCCCTTCTGCACGTTCTCCGGGTCGAAGTCGGCGGTCATCGTCGACAGCACCAGCGCGCTGCCCGGAGCCAGCGCGTCGACCAGGGTGGTGACCAGGTCGTGGGCGCCGTCCTCGGCGGCGACGAAGTGGAGCAGGGCGATGAGGGAGAGGGCCACCGGGCGGTCGAAGTCCAGGACGCGGGCGGCCCGTTCGAGGATGGTGCGCGGATCGCGGGCGTCGGCCTGCACGTACTCCGTGACGCCCTCGCGGGTGCCGCGCAGCAGCGCGCTCGCGTGGGCCAGCACGATCGGGTCGTTGTCGACGTAGACCACGCGGGCGTCGGGGGTCACGGACTGGGCGATCTGGTGCAGGTTCGGCTCGGTCGGTATGCCGGTGCCGATGTCCAGGAACTGGCGGATTCCCGCCTCCGCGGCCAGCGCCCGCGTGGCCCGGTGCATGAACGCCCGGTTGGCGCGGGCCGCCTCGGGGGCGCCGCCGTCGAGCGCCGCGATCTGCCGGCCCAGCTGCTCGTCGACGGGGTAGTTGTCCTTGCCGCCGAGGAACCAGTCGTACACCCGGGCCGGATGCGGCCGGGTGGTGTCGATGCCCTGGATGTCCGGCCCGGTCCCCGTCACGTGCTGCTCCTCGGTTCGTTCGCGTCCCGGTGGTCGCTCCGGGGCGTGCGGGGAGCAGTCTGACACGATCACGCGGCGCGGCGCAGACAGTCCTCGGCCACCTCCTTGTCCAGCGCCGCCCGTACCAACGCGGCGGCCAGGACGGCGGGTTGGGTGTTCCCGGCCAGCTCGGTCAGTTTCCCGGGGTCCTTCGGCAGGCGGAGCCGCGCGGCGCCGGACAGCGCCTTGCCGTCCAGGTAGGGGGCGACATCCGGCCACACCCGCTGCGCCTCGCGCAGGAAGATGTCGGCGCCGGCCGGCCCGATGCCGGGCTCCTCCTGGAGGAGTTGCCTGAGGTCGTCGATGTCGCCTTCGGCCTCCCGGTGCAGCCGGCGCAGGTCCCCGCCCCAGCGTTCGGTCAACAGCTCGGCGCCGTCGCCCAGCTGGGTGGCCGTACGCTCGTCGTAACGGCGGTAGCCGCCCCGGCCGAGCGCGTCCACCCGCTGCTGCCAGTCGGCCTCGGCCATCCGGCGGGGGCTGTCCAGGTGGTCCTCGTGCAGGGCCCGGGCGGTGGCCACCGCGACCGAGGCCCGGATCCGGGCGCTGAGCAGCAGGGACAGCACCAGCAGCCGGTACAGCGGCTGCGGGGTGTCCTTCAGCCGGATGCCCGCCTCCTCGGCGTACGTCCGCCCGTACTCGGACACCAGCTCGTGCACGACCCGTTCGTCGCGGTTCATGATCCGCCCGCCGTTCGTGTGGTTCCCGGGCTACGGCTTGAGCGGGTCGTGGCCCAGCGTCATCAGCCGGTGCCGGCGGCGGGTGTCCTCCGGTGTGGTCTCCGGCTCCGGCTCGTTCTCCATGTCGACCAGCTCACCGACCGTGTCGACGACCTCGTGCATCACCCGGACGTCGTCGTCGGTGAGATCGGTGCGGCGCTTCTGCAGGATCGCGAGGACGTGCTGCCCGGTGGGCGTGCCCGCCTCCTCCGGCAGCGGCTCCGTCTCCTCGTCGGCGTCCCGGACCCGCAGCCAGGCCGCGAGTTCCGCCGAGGTCATGTTCACCACGCGGTGGAAGTCCTGCCACAACGCGTCGAGTTCCAGGGAGTCGGCCATGGGTCTTCCCTTCCGTGGGGGCCGGGTGCGCTAGCTCGCGTCGGCGTGCGGGTGGTTCTCGGCCTCGAACATCCAGCGCTGCTTCTCCAGGTCGGCGGTGATGGTGATCAGCAGGTCCTGGGTGACCGGGTCGGCCTTCTCGGTCGCGTCGATCCGCTCGCGCAGCCGGCCGATGGCCGCCTCCAGCGTCGCCACCATCAGCTCCACCACCTCGGTGTCGCGCAGCCAGCCGTCCTTGGTGCCGGGCAGTGCGAAGGTCGCGGCGATGGTCTCCGGCCTGCCGTCCGGCGGCACGCCCAGCGCGGCGGCGCGTTCGGCCACCGTGTCCGAGTGGCCGCGGGCCGTGGCGACCACCTCGTCCAGCTGGAGGTGGATCGACCGGAACCGCGGACCGACGATGTTCCAGTGCGCCTGTTTGCCGATCAGCGACAGCCCGAGCAGGTCGATCAGCGTCTCCTGCAGGGCGGTCCCGGTGACACCGCGTGCCTCGTCGGGCAGCGTGCTCTTGACCACGGTCATGGTGTGTAGGCCCCTTCCGTCGGCATCTGCGGTCTTGTCCGAAAGGGCGGGTGCCCGTGGTGCGGGGCGGCAAACCGGCTGATCAGCGGGGCAGTACCCGGTCCAGGAAGCGGATCACCTCGGCGTGCGCCTCCGCCTTGTCCGTCTCGTGGAACACCTCGTGCCGTGCCCCCGGGAAGATCCGCTCGGTCAGCCGGCCGCCGCTCAGCCGCTCGACCCCGATCCGGCTCCCGGGCAGCGGGACCACCCGGTCGTCGTCGCCGTGCAGCCACAGCAGCGGCAGCGGGCCGACGTCACCGCCCCGGGCGACGGTGTCCAGGGTCCGGGCGAACGCCTCCAGCGTCGGCCGCTTCATGGGGCCGTGCCAGACCAGCGGATCGGCGGCGTAGGCGGCGCCCACCGCCGGGTCCCGGGAGAGCGCGGACGGGCTCAGCGGGGTGTCCGGGATCTCGTCCAGGGCCAGCAGCCGGCCCGGCAGGTCCCAGGCGCCGATCACCGGGCCGGACAGGATCAGCGCGCTCGGCTCGTCGCCGTACCGCTGGGCGTAGCGGGCCGCGATCAGCCCGCCCATGGAGTGGCCGACCAGGACCAGCGGCAGGCCGGGGTGCGCGGCCCGGGCCAGGTCGGCCACCGCGTGCACATCCGTGACGACGTCCTCGAAGTCCTCGATCAGCACCCGCTCCCCGGCCGACCGGCCGTGCCCCATGTGGTCGGGTGCGTACACGGCGGCGCCCCGCCCGGTGAGCACGGCGGCGAGAGCGTCGTACCGGCCGGCGTGCTCGCCGTACCCGTGCACCAGGAGCGCCAGCAGGCGGGGGGGCCGGGTGCGGCCACTCGCGTACGGCGACGGCTCCGCGCGTGCCGTCGAGGACGTGCTCGCGGACGTGGGGCATATCTCCTCCAGCTGTCTCGGTGAAGTCCCGGGGGATCTTCCCAGCGGGGCGGTGGGAGGTCTATAGTCAAAAACTAGCAGTGCTAATTAACTGTGCTGCGCAGTCCGTGCTGATCCACAGCGTCGTAGGTCAGGAGTCCCAGCCGTGCGTCCCGTTCATTTCGCGACCGCCCGCCGCACGCCCCTCGGCAAGCTGCGCGGGGCCCTCTCCTCCGTCCGCCCCGACGATCTGGCCGCCACCGTGATCCGCCGCCTGGTGGCCGACGTGCCCGCGCTCGACCCGGCCCGGATCGACGACGTCTACTGGGGCGCCGCCAACCAGGCCGGCGAGGACAACCGCAACGTCGCCCGGATGGCGGCCCTGCTCGCCGGACTGCCCGACTCCGTACCCGGCGCCACCGTCAACCGGCTGTGCGCCTCCGGACTCGAAGCCGTCACCGCCGCCGCCCGGACCATCGCCGCGGGCGAGGCCGACATCGTGATCGCCGGCGGCTCCGAGTCGATGAGCCGCGCCCCCTTCGTGCTGCCCCGCCCCGACGAGGCCCTGCCGCAGCGCATCGAGACCCATGACACCCGGCTCGGCTGGCGGCTGGTCAACCCCGCCATGCGGGAGCTGCACGGCCTGCTCTCCATGGGCGAGACCGCCGAGGAGGTCGCCGTACGCTACGGCGTCTCCCGCGCCCGCCAGGACGCGTTCGCGCTGCGCAGCCACCAGCTCGCCGCCGCCGCACGCAAGAACGGCCACTTCGACGACGAACTCCTGCCCGTCGAGCGGGCGGACGGCATCGTGGTCGAGCAGGACGAGTGCGTCCGCGAGGACACCTCGCTGGAGAAGCTGTCCCGGCTCAAGCCGGTCTTCCGCGCCGACGGCACCGTCACCGCCGGGAACGCCTCGCCGATGAACGACGGCGCGGCCGGCCTGCTGCTGGTCAGCGAAGAGGCCCTGAACGAGCTGGGTCTTGAGTCCCTCGGCCGGTATGTCGCGGGCGCCTCCGCCGGCGTCCACCCGGACGTGATGGGCATCGGCCCGGTCCCCGCCACCCGCAAGGTGCTGGCCCGGGCCGGCTGGGAGATCGGCGACCTGCAGGAGGCCGAGTTCAACGAGGCGTTCGCCGCGCAGGCACTGGCCTGCGTCGACCAGCTGGGCATCGACCCGGAGCTGGTCAACCCCACCGGCGGCGCCATCGCCCTCGGCCACCCCCTCGGCTGCTCCGGCGCCCGCATCCTCACCACCCTGCTGCACCGGATGCGGCGCACGGGCGCGGAGCGCGGGCTCGCGACCATGTGCGTGGGGGTCGGGCAGGGCAGCGCGGTGCTGGTCGAGAGGCACTGAGGCGTCCTCAACGGGGGCTCCCCGCACGGAGATCCGGTAGCACGAGCCGCAGCTAGGAAACGGAGCAGCACTCCATGGCAACCCTGTCCGTCGCCGCCATCCTCGCCGAGAACGCCCGGCGCCGCCCCGACAAGACCGCCCTGGTCGAAGGCGACCTGCGGCTCACCTTCGCCGAGGTGTGGCAGCGGGCGCTGGCCCAGGCCGGCGCGCTCACCCGGCTCGGCGTACGGCCCGGCGACCGGGTCGCCCTCATGGCCCCCAACACCGCCGAGTTCCCGGTCGCCTACTACGCGATCGTCGCGGCGGGCGGTGTCGTCGTCCCCGTGCACCTGCTGCTGTCGGCCGGCGAGGTCGAGCACGTCCTGCGCGACAGCGGGGCCACCCTGCTGCTCGTCCACCCGGCGCAGGCGGAGACCGGCCGCGCCGCGGCCGAGGCGGTCGGCGTCCGGACCGTCACCCTGGGCGGCGAGCTCGCGCGGCACACGGCGGACGCGGAGCCCCTCCCGACGTACGTCAGCCGGACCGCCGACGACCCCGCGGTGATCTTCTACACCAGCGGGACGACCGGCGTCCCCAAGGGCGCCGTGCTCAGCCACTTCAACATCGTGATGAACGCGACCGTCAACGCCTTCGACGCCAACGACATCCGCGTCGACGACATCGCCCTCGGCGCGCTGCCGCTGTTCCACGCCTTCGGCCAGACGGTGTCGCTCAACTCCACCTGGCGGGCCGGCTCCACGCTCGTGCTGATGCCCCGCTTCGACGCGGCCCGTGCCATCGAGCTGATGGTGCGGGAGGGCGTGAACACCTTCCACGGCGTGCCGACCATGTTCGTCGCCCTCGCGGCGGCAGCCGCCGACGCCGGCCGGCTTCCCGGGCTACGGGTGTGCATCTCCGGCGGGGCCTCGCTCCCGGTCGCCGTACTGGAGCGGTTCGAGGCCGCGTTCGGGGCGAAGATCTACGAGGGGTACGGGCTGTCGGAGACCTCGCCGAGCGCCACCGTCAACCAGCCCGTGTTCGGCACGAAGGCCGGCACCATCGGCCACCCGCTGTGGGGCATCGACGTGGAGATCGCCCGCGCCGAGCTGGAGGACCGGATCGAGCTGCTGCCGACCGGCGAGCTGGGCGAGGTCGTCGTCCGCGGCCACAACATCTTCTCCGGCTACCTCGGCCGCCCCGAGGCCACCGCCGAGGCCCTGGTGGACGGCTGGCTGCGCACCGGCGACCTCGGAACCAAGGACGAGGAGGGCTTCCTGCGGATCGTGGACCGCAAGAAGGACGTCATCATCCGCGGCGGCTACAACGTCTACCCGCGGGAGGTCGAGGAGGTCCTGATGCGGCACCCGGCCATCGCCCAGGTCGCCGTCATCGGCCTGCCCGACGACCTGCACGGAGAGGAGGTGTGCGCCGTCGTCGTCCCGGCCCCCGGCACCCCCTCCGACGCCGCCGCGCTCACCGAGTGGTCCAAGGAGCACCTGGGCAAGCACAAGTACCCGCGGCGCGTGGAGTTCACGGACGCGCTGCCGATGGGACCGAGCATGAAGGTGCTGAAGCGGGAGCTGCGGACGCGGTTCACGGGCCGTTAGGGGCCGATCGGCGAGACGGCCCTGACACCGGTGGATGCGTGTGCATAGCATCGGTCTCCACATGAACACGATGACGCTCTGGCACATATCCGGCTGGGAGTTCGCCGCGCTCGCCTTCGCGGCCCTGCTCGTCGGCTTCTCCAAGACCGCGGTGAGCGGGGCCAACACGGTCAGTCTCGCGATCTTCGCCGCGGTCCTGCCCGCCCGCGCCTCCACCGGCGTACTGCTGCCCGTCCTGATCGCCGGCGACGTCCTCGCCGTCCTCACCTACCGGCGGCACGCGCACTGGCCCACGCTGTGGCGGCTGTTCCCGGCGGTGGCGGCGGGCGTGGTGGCCGGCACGCTGTTCCTGGTGTGGGCCGACGACGGGATCGTACGGACCTCGATCGGCGCGATCCTGCTGCTGATGGCCGGGGTGACGGTGTGGCGCCGGCGGACGGCCGAGACCCCCGGGGCGCCGGAGGCGGTGACGAGCCGGGCGGGCCGGATGAAGGCCCGCTCGTACGGCGTGCTCGGCGGGTTCACGACGATGGTCGCCAACGCGGGCGGGCCGGTGATGTCGCTGTACCTGCTCTCCGCCGGCTTCCGCAAGCTCGGCTTCCTGGGCACCTCCGCGTTCTTCTTCCTCATCGTGAACGTGTCGAAGGTGCCGTTCAGCGCGGGCCTGGGCCTGATCGACGGGAACTCACTGCTCCTCGACGCGGCACTCGCGGTGTTCGTCGTGCCCGGTGCGTTGTTCGGCAAGTGGGCTGTGAACAGGATCAACCAGCGGCTCTTCGAACAACTCGTGATCGCGGCGACGATCGTGGGCGGGGTGCAACTGCTACTCCGCTAGCAGCCCGAGCAGCTCCGGGACGTCCGCGAACGAGTCCACGACATGGTCCGGCGTGCCGTCGGCGTCCCGGAGCGTCTCCGGCTGGTACTTGCCCGTCTTCACCAGCACCCCCGTGAGCCCGGCCCGCTGCGCCGCGAGCACGTCCGACTCGATGTCGTCGCCGACCATCAGCGCCTGCTCCGCGCCCACCCCCAGCCGGGCCAGCGCCGTCTCGAAGAACGCCCGGGACGGCTTGCCGGTGACCTCCGCCTCCACCCGCGCGGCCTGCTCCAGTCCCACCAGGAAGGCACCGGAGTCCAGTTGCAGCCCCTCGTCGGTCCGCCAGTACAGGTTGCGGTGCATGGCGACCAGCCGCGCTCCCCGCTGCAGCTCCCCGAAGGCCCGGTTGAGCGCCGCGTAGTCGAACCCGGGACCGGCCCCACCGACCACGACCACGTCGGCGCCTTCGTCGACCAGGGTGACGTCCCCCAGGTCCGCCTCGATGTCCCCGCAGTTGAGCAGCGCGCAGCGGGCGCCCGGAAAGTGCTCGGCGAGATGGGCGGCGGTGACAGCGGGCGCGGTCAGCACGTCCTGCGCGCTCACCTCGAAACCGGCCCCCGACAGCGTCTCGGCGATCGACGCCCGGGTCCGGGACGTCGTGTTGGTCACCAGAGCCACACCGAGCCCCGCCGCGCGCAGGGCGCGCAGCGCCGCGACCGCACCGGGCAGCGGCTTCCAGGACACGGTGAGGACCCCGTCGATGTCGATCAGGACGGCACGCACGGACGCCATGGATTCCATGGTCCGACCGTAGCGACCCGGGCGGCGCACCGGCCCGTACGACCTCGTACGCTCACCCCTATGCCCGCGCACGTCCTGATCCTCGGCGGCACCACCGAGGCCCGCCGCCTCGCCGCCGACCTCGCCGCCCGGCCCGGCGTCCGGGTCACCACCTCGCTGGCCGGCCGGGTCTCCCGGCCCGGGGAGCTGCCCGGCGAGGTGCGCGTCGGAGGCTTCGGCGGGCCGGAGGGCCTCGCCGACTGGCTGCGCGCGCACCGGGTGGACGCCCTGGTGGACGCCACCCACCCGTTCGCCGAGACGATCACCGCCCACGCGGCCCGGGCGGCCGGGGCCACGGGCGTCCCCGCCGTCGTCCTGCGGCGTCCCGGCTGGCGGCCGGGCCCCGGCGACCGCTGGCACGACGTCCCGTCCCTCGCCGGGGCCGCCGAGGCCCTGCCCGGCCTCGGCCGCCGGGTGTTCCTCAGCACCGGACGCCTCGGCCTCGCGGCCTTCGCCCGGCTGACCGGGCTGCACTTCCTCGTCCGCTCGGTGGAACCGCCCGAGCCGCCGCTGCCGCCGGACACCCGGGTGATCCTGGCCCGCGGCCCGTTCACGGTTCCCGACGAGACGGAACTCCTGCGCGCCCACCGGATCGACGTCCTGGTCACCAAGGACAGCGGCGGCGAGGCAACGGCCGCGAAACTGACGGCCGCACGCGACCTCGGCCTGCCGGTGCTGGTCGTCCGCCGACCTCCCCTGCCGGAGGGCGTGACGGCGGCGCCGGACGTGCCGGCCGCACTGGAGAGGCTGGGCTTCGGGGCGGAGGGGGCAGCGGGGCCGTGAGGGGGCGTGGGCTGTGAGGTGCCGGTGCGTCTCGGGTCTGACGGGCGCGTCGGGCTTTGGAGCGTCGGTGCGTTTCAGGTCGTGAGGGGCGCGTCGGGATTCGAGGTGCCGGGGGACTCCCCTCCCTGAGGGCCGCGTCCGGTTCTGCGGCGCAGGCGGGACTCTCGCCCTGAAGGCCGTGTCCCGGTCCGAGGCGCCGGTGGGAGTCTTCGGAGGGCGCTGTCGGGTTTCGGCGGGCGACCCGCACGGCGCCGGTATCGGCGGGCCGCCCGGTGCCTCAGGCGTCCCCCGGGTTTCTCCGCAGCAGGTACGTGTCCATGATCCAGCCCTTGCGCTCCCGTGCCTCGGCCCGCAGTCGCTCGATGCGCGGAGCGGCCTCGGCGATCGGCCCGGAGACGAGGATCTCGTCCGGTGTGCCGATGTAGGCGCCCCAGTAGATGTCCATGTCCTCCTCGGCGTACTCCCGGAAGGTCTGGTGGGCGTCCAGCATCACGACCACGTCGTCCACCCCCTCGGGGAAGCCCTCGGCCAGCCGCCGCCCGGTGGTGATCTGCACCGGCCGGGCGACCCGGTTCAGCCCCGTGCGATGCCGGGCCACCAGCGCGGAGACACTGCTGACGCCGGGCACGACGTCGTACGTGAACTCCACCGCGCCCCGCTCCAGCACCTCCTCCAGGATCCCCAGCGTGCTGTCGTACAGCGCGGGGTCCCCCCACACCAGGAAGGCGCCGGTGTCGTCCTCGCCCAGCTCCTCAACGATCAGCCGCGCGTAGATCCCGGCGCGGGCGCTGCGCCAGTCACCGACGGCCGGCGAGTAGGCAGCCCCGCCCGCCTTGCGGTCCCGCTCCGGATCCCGGGCCTCCACCACCCGGTACGACCCCTCGGGCAGATGCGCGTCCAGCATGTCCCGGCGGAGCCGCGTGAGATCGCTCTTCACCTCGCCCTTGTCGAGCAGGAAGAACACGTCCGTGCCCCGCAGCGCCTTGACCGCCTGGAGAGTCAGCTGGTCGGGGTCGCCCGCGCCGATACCGATGACATGAATCTTTCGCACGCCCCCGAGTCTGCCGCATGCCACTGACAGCGCGTCCACCGCCTCCGCACACGCTGCGACGGCGCCCCGGTCAGGGGCGCAGCCGAGGCGCCTCGGTCCGCGCGTCCACCGGCCGCGAGCCGTTCTGCTCCACGCGCCCGGCCAGCTCCCGCGCCCACCGGGCGAGCCCCGGCAGGTCCAGCCCGTGCGGCCGGTCCTCGCCCCGCTCGGTCTGCCACTCCTCGACCGCGCCCGCGCCCCGCCGCAGCAGCCGGGCCCCGCCGACGGCGTTCCCGCGGGCCGCGTGGGTGAGCCCCACGGCCAGCTGGGCCAGCCCCCGCCACAGCGTGCGCTCGTCCTCCGGGCCCGACTTCCAGGCGTCCTCGAACACCTCGTGCGCGTGGAACGGCCGTCCCGCCGCCAGCAGCTCCTGCGCCTCGGCGACCGTCGACTCCGGCGCCCGCAGGACCCCCTCCGGCTGCCGCGGGACGCCCTCGGCGCCGTACGGCAGCGGTCGCCCCAGCCCGTCCCGGGGCCGCGCGTTCCGGGCCCGCCCGGTCGCGTCCCGGTCCCTGGCATCCGATGCGCCCGCGTTCGTCATACCGCCGATTGTCCCCCGCCCGGCCGGGGCCTTCTTCGGCGCACCCCCGGGCGTGGGGTAAAGTTCTGTCCGCACGATCACGCGGGACACCGCGCGTGAGTGCGACGGGACGTGGCGCAGCTTGGTAGCGCACTTGACTGGGGGTCAAGGGGTCGCAGGTTCAAATCCTGTCGTCCCGACTCGTGAGAGTCGCTGGTCCGGGCCGGTTTCGGAGGATTCCGAAACCGGCCTTTGATCGTTTCCGGCGTCGGCGAGTGACTCGGTTCAGTCGCGGTCGGCTCCGTGGTCGTCTGGTTTCAGCAGGGGCCTGAGGTCTTCCAGGCGGTCGAACAGGTGCCAGATGTAGGAGGCCGATCCGTTCACCCGGTGGGGATGCAGGTCCGCCAGGGCCGGATCGTCCACATAGCTCCTGAAGGCCGCCTCCGACTCCCACTCGACGAGGATCAGCACCTGTCGCGGCGTGATGTCCCCGGTGACGACCTCGCGCAGCCGACCCAGCGCCACGACCCGGCCGCCGTGCCGGGCGACCTCCGCGCTCGAACGCCGGGCGTACGCCAGGTACTCCTGACGGTCTGCCAGGTCGAAGAGGTTCAGGGCGTAGACGGGTCCGGACACATCGTGCTGGGTCATGACAGCCTCCGGGGCAGGCGCAATCCGAGCAACAGCGTTCCTACGCCCATCACGATCTGCACCGTCAGCGTCGTGACCAGGGCGTCGCGCATCCCTCTTCCGGGTGCGAGGCTCAGGAACAGCGAACCGAGCGTCGCCGCGCCCAGCGCGAGCATCGACTGCTGGGCGGTGATCATCACGCCGCTGCCCACGCCCGCCATCGCGTTCGGCACGTCGGAGAGCACGACCCGGAAGACGACCGGCATCACCAGGCCCTGGCCGAAGCCGGCGATCGCCATCCCCGGGGCCAGCAGCGGCACCCCGATGTCGGGCCATCCGGCCCTGACCACCACGGCGATCAGTACGAGTCCGGCGATCTGGACCGCGGCGCCGCCCGCGGCGACCCGGGCGCCGTACCGGGCGACCAGGGAGGGGCCGACGAGTGAGGCCGCGAAGAAGGCAAGCGCCATCGGCGCCAGCGCGATGCCCGCGGTCACCGGGCCGAAGCGCAGCCCCTCCTGGAGCGCGACGGCGATGCAGAACATGAAGCCGCCGAACCCGATGGAGAACGTGGGCACCATCACCAGCCCCCGCCGCATGCTGCGTACGCCGATCAGTGACGGCGGCAGCAAGGGGGTACGGCCGGCCAGGTCCGCGCGTCGTTCCACCGAGGCGAACGCGAACGCCGCCGGAACCGTGGCCACCAGCAGGATCCAGGCCCACCACGGCCAGCCCGCCGCCCGGCCCTCGGTCAGCGGAAGCAGCAGGCAGGCCAGGGTGAGGGCGAGCAGCAGCGTGCCGGGCGTGTCCACCGGATGCGGCCGGTCCGAGCGGGTCTCGGGCACGCCGCGCGCGGCCAGCGAGAGTCCGACGAGCACCACGGGCACGTTGACCAGGAAGACCGCACGCCATCCGGTGCCGCCGATGTCCGCGGCCACCAGCACACCGCCGAGGATCTGTCCGACCACCATGGCGAGTCCGGTCGTGGCGCCGTACAGGCCGATGGCCCGGCCGCGCCGCGCCCCCTCGGTGGTCGCCTGGATGGTGGCCAGCACCTGGGGCAGCAGCAGGGAGGCCGCGGCGCCCTGGGCCACGCGGGCGACCACCAGGGTCCACGCGTCGGGGGCCAGCCCGCACACCAGGGAGGTCACGCCGAAGGCCGCCATCCCCCACAGGAACAGCCGCCGCCGGCCGAAGCGGTCACCGAGGCGGCCGCCCAGCACCAGGAGCACGGCGTGGGCCACGCCGTACCCGGCCACGACCAGTTCGAGCAGGGACTGCGACGTGTGCAGGTCCTGTTGCATCGACGGCAGCGCCACATTGACGATGTAGTAGTCGAGCAGCGGCAGGGACGCCCCGACCAGCAGGGTGCACAGACCGAGCCCGCCGAGTCCCGCCGCCGCGCCGGCGGGGCGGCCGGTGACGGGGGCGGCCTGGGCGCCCGCGGAGACGGCGACGGGCTCGTCGGCGCTGTCCGCGCGGTCACTCATCGCCGGTCTCCCGGCGGGTGCCGGCCGCGCCGTCGACCAGCCAGGCGGTGTCGGCACGCGCGGCGAGCGCGGCGACCCCGCCGTGCGTGAGCACGGACGTCTCCAGCACGTTCGCGCAGCCGCAGGCGCCTGGCGCGGGAAGCCGCTTGACCAGTTCGGCCACGGCCGCCTGGGCCGTGGCGGAGTTGCGCCGCATGACGTCGCTCACCGCCTCCGCGGTGACCGACTCCTCGGTGTCCTCGCGCCAGCAGTCGTAGTCCGTCACCAGGGCCATCCCCGCGTAGCACAACTGGGCCTCGCGGGCCAGGGACGCCTCGGGCAGGGCGGTCATGCCGATGACGTCCAGGCCCCAGGACCGGTAGAGGTGCGACTCCGCGCGGGAGGAGAACCGCGGGCCCTCGACGCAGCAGTACGTCCCCCGCTCGTGCACGACCGCGCCGGACGAGCCGCGCACGGCGGCGGCCACGGCGGGGCGCAGCGCGGCGCAGTAGGGGTCGGCGAACGGCACATGGGCGACCAGCCCGTCGCCGAAGAACGTGGCGGGCCGCACCCCCCGGGTCCGGTCGACGATCTGATCGGGGATCACGATGTCGCCCGGAGCGTGGTCCTCACGGAGACTGCCGACCGCACTGACGCTGAGGATCCGGCGTACGCCCAGCGACTTCAGCGCGTAGACGTTGGCCCGGTAGGGCACCTCGCCCGGCAGCAGCCGGTGCCCCCGGCCGTGCCGGGCCAGGAAGGCGATGCCCACGCCGCCCAGAGTGCCGGTCACCACCGCACTGCTCGGCTCGCCGTACGGGGTGCTCACCCGGGTCTCGCGTACGTCCTCCAGGCCGTCCAGGCCGTACAGGCCGCTTCCCCCGATGACTCCCAGTTCCGCCCGGGTTTCCCGTGAGGACATGGACACTCCTTCGATGCATGGGCCGCGCTCGCGTCGATCCCCCTATGAGTACGCCGGGTCCACGGGCGCGGACCTCCGACGGGCGGCCCGTCTCCTGCGAGGAAAGTGGTAGACGGCCAGGCCGGTTGGTCCGCCCCGGCTGTTCGGTCCGTAGCCGCGGATGCCCCCCTGTCTCCACATGTGGCAGGCGGCGGCCGGACCGTAGCGTCCCCGGCATGAGTGAATCCCTGAGCACACGAGTGGGGCACGGCCGGGTCGCGGTGGTCACCGGAGCGCGGCGCGGCATCGGCCGGCGTATCGCGGAGACGCTCGCGGCCGGCGGACACGATCTGGCACTGATCGACGTGACCGCCGCCGACGAGACGGAGGAGGCCGTCAAGGCGGCCGGCCGGCAGGTCGTCTCCCTGGTCGGTGACGTCTCGCGGGAAGCGGACGTCGTGGGCCTCGCGGAGCAGGTGGCCGGCTCCTTCGGGCGGGTGGACGTCCTGGTGAACAACGCCGGCGTCAACCTGATCACGCCGACGGAGGAGCTGGCGGGCGAGGACTGGAACCGGGTCCTCGGGGTCAATCTCACCGGCACGTTCCTGTGCAGCCGCGAGTTCGGCCGCCGCATGCTGGGGCAGGGCGGCGGCAGCATCGTCAACATCGCCTCCCTGCTGGGGCTGCAGGGCGCTCCCGATCGCGCGTCGTACGTCGTCAGCAAGCACGGTGTCGTCGGCCTGACCCGCGCCCTGGCGGTGGAGTGGGGCGCGCGGGGCGTCCGCGTCAACGCCGTGTGCCCCGGCTATGTCAACACGGACATGAACGCGACCAACCAGGCCCGGGGCTTCTACACCGCCGAGGACATCACCGAACGCTCCCCCCTCGGGCGCTTCGCGGAGCCCGACGACGTCGCCCAGGCGGTCGCGTTCCTCGCCGACGAGCGCAAGAGCGGCTACGTCAACGGGGCCTCGCTGAGCGTGGACGGCGGCTGGACCGCGGACGCCAGCTGGCGCGGCCTCCTGCTGAGCAAGCGCTGAGGGGGAGAGCGACGTGGGACTGACACTCGCGGAGAAGATCTGGCGCCGGCATGTGGTGGACACCACGGACGGCGGCCCCGACCTCCTCTTCATCGATCTGCACCTGATGCACGAAATGACCAGCCCGCAGGCCTTCGACGGGCTGCGCGCGGCGGGGCTGCGCCCCCGGCGCCCGGACCTGACCCTCGCGACCGAGGACCACAACGTACCGACCGAGAACACGGCGGCAGGGCTGCTCTCCATCACCGAGCCGGTCTCCCGCGCCCAGGTGGAGCAACTGCGCCGCAACTGCGCCGAGTTCGGCGTCCCCCTGTTCTCGCTCGGGGACGCGGAGCAGGGCATCGTCCATGTGATCAGCCCCGAACTCGGCCTGACCCAGCCCGGGATGACCATCGTCTGCGGAGACAGCCACACCAGCACGCACGGGGCGTTCGGGGCGCTCGCCTTCGGTATCGGCACCAGCGAGGTCGAGCACGTCCTGGCGACGCAGACGCTGCCGGTGAGCCGGCCGCGCACCATGGCGGTCACCGTGACCGGGACGCTGCCGCCGGGTGTCACCGCCAAGGACCTGATCCTCGCCGTCATCGCGGAGATCGGCACGGGCGGCGGCCAGGGCCATGTGATCGAGTACCGGGGCCAGGCGGTCAGGGCCCTGTCCATGGAGGCCCGGATGACGTTGTGCAACATGTCGATCGAGGCCGGGGCGCGGGCGGGCCTGGTCGCACCGGACGAGACCACACTCGCCTATCTGCGGGGCCGGCGCTTCGCCCCGCGCGCGGCCGACTGGGACGCAGCGGCGGCCCACTGGTCCACACTGCGCACCGACGACGACGCCGAGTTCGACACCGAGGTCGTCATCGACGGCTCCGCGCTCAGCCCGTACGTCACCTGGGGCACCAACCCGGGCCAGGCGGCCCCGCTGGCGTCGTCCGTGCCCGACCCGGCGTCGCTCCCGGACCCCGCCGCGCGCGCCGCCGCCGAGTCGGCGCTCGCCTACATGGGGCTGGCCGCGGGTACGCCGCTGCGGGACATCGCCGTCGACACCGTCTTCGTGGGCTCCTGCACCAACGGCCGGATCGAGGACCTGCGGGCCGCCGCGGACGTGCTGCGGGGCCGGCGGATCAGGCCGGGGCTGCGCATGCTCGTGGTGCCCGGCTCGACCGCGGTGCGGGAGCAGGCCGAGAAGGAGGGACTCGACCTGGTCTTCACCGCCGCCGGAGCCGAGTGGCGCTCGGCGGGCTGCTCCATGTGCATCGGCGTCAACCCGGACCGGGTCTCCCCGGGCGGGCGCAGCGCGTCGACGTCGAACCGCAACTTCGAGGGCCGCCAGGGCGACGGTGCCCGTACCCACCTGGTGTCACCCGCCGTCGCCGCCGCCACCGCGGTGCTCGGCTCCCTGGCCGCTCCGGCGGATCTGCCACCGGCGATCGGCGCGGTGGCATGACCTACCGGATCGCCGTGCTGCCGGGCGACGGGATCGGCCCGGAGATCATGCCCGCCGCCCAGCGGGTGCTGTCCGAAGTCGGCGACTTCGAGTTCCACGAGTACGCGATCGGCGCCGCCGCGCTGCGGGCGCGGGGCCTGCCGCTGCCGCCGGACACCGTGAGCGGCTGCCGCGAGTCCGACGCCGTGCTGCTGGGCGCGGTGGGCACCGGGGTGCAGCCCACCGACCCCGCGGCGCCGCGCGCCGAGCAGGGACTGCTCGAACTACGCTCCGTCCTGGGCCTGTTCGCGAACCTGCGCCCCGTCCGCCCGCTGCCGGCGCTGCGCGCGGCCAGCCCGCTGCGCAGCGCGTACGTGGACGGCGTGGACCTGCTGGTCGTCCGTGAACTGACCGGCGGGCTGTACTTCGGCGACCGGGGTCGCAGCGGTGCCGGGGCCCGTCAACGCGCCCATGACACCTGCCAGTACACCGTGGCGGAGATCGAGCGCGTGGCCCGCGTCGCGTTCGAGCTGGCGCGGCGCCGGGCCGCCGCCCGGGGCCGTCCGCCCCTGCTGGCCTCGGTGGACAAGGCCAACGCGCTGGAGACGTCCCGGCTCTGGCGCGAGGTGGTGACCAGGCTCGCCGCGCACGAGTATCCCGACGTGACCGTGGAGCACGTCCTGGTGGACACGGCCGCGATGCTTCTGGTGACCGCGCCCGCCCGGTTCGACGTGCTGCTGACGGAGAACATGTTCGGCGACATCCTCAGCGACGAGGCCGCCGCCCTCGCCGGCTCCCTCGGCCTGCTGAGCAGCGCCTCGCTCCCCGCGCTGCCGCACCCGGGCCGGCCCGTGCCGGGCTCCCTGTTCGAGCCGGTGCACGGGTCCGCCCCGGACATCGCGGGCAAGGGCATCGCCAGCCCGCTGGGCATGATCCTGTCCGCCGCGCTCCTGCTGCGCCACGGGCTCGGCCTGGAGGCGGAGGCCGACGCCGTCGAGGGTGCCGTCGAGCGCGCGGTCGGCGTCGGGCTGCGCACCCACGACCTCGGCGGCACCGACGACACCGAGGCGGCGACCCGCGCCGTCCTGTCCGCTCTGTCCAGCTCGCCCGGTAGGAGGCCGGAATGACGCGCCGTCTGTTCACCTCGGAGTCCGTGACCGAGGGGCACCCCGACAAGATCGCCGACCAGATCAGCGACACCGTTCTCGACGCGCTGCTGCGTGCGGACCCCACGTCCCGCGTCGCCGTCGAGACGCTGATCACCACCGGTCTGGTGCACGTGGCCGGCGAGGTGACGACCACGGCGTACGTGCCGATCGCGCAGCTCGTGCGCGACAAGATCCTCGACATCGGCTACGACTCCTCGCACAAGGGCTTCGACGGCGCTTCCTGCGGTGTCTCGGTGTCCATCGGCGCGCAGTCGCCGGACATCGCGCAGGGAGTCGACACGGCGTACGAACGGCGCGTCGAGGGCGCCGCGGAGCGGGGCGACGACCTGGACGCGCAGGGCGCGGGCGACCAGGGCCTGATGTTCGGCTACGCCTGCGACGAGACCCCGGAGCTGATGCCGCTGCCGATCACCCTGGCGCACCGCCTGTCGCACCGCCTGTCCGAGGTCCGCCGGAACGGCACCCTCCGCTATCTGCGCCCGGACGGCAAGACGCAGGTCACCATCGAGTACGACGGCGACAAGGCCGTGCGGCTCGACACCGTTGTGGTGTCGTCCCAGCACGCCGCCGGCATCGACCTCGACGCAACTCTCACCCCCGACCTCCGCGCCCAGGTCGTCGAGCACGTCCTGGACCGACTCCCCGACGACGGCGTCAAGCTGGACACGGAGGGGTACCGCCTGCTGGTCAACCCGACCGGCCGTTTCGAGATCGGCGGTCCGATGGGCGACGCCGGCCTGACCGGCCGCAAGATCATCATCGACACGTACGGCGGCATGGCCCGCCACGGTGGCGGCGCCTTCTCCGGCAAGGACCCGTCCAAGGTGGACCGCTCGGCCGCCTACGCGATGCGCTGGGTCGCCAAGAACGTCGTCGCCGCCGGGCTGGCCTCGCGCTGCGAGATCCAGGTCGCCTACGCCATCGGCAAGGCCGAGCCGGTCGGTCTCTTCGTGGAGACCTTCGGCACGCACACGGTCGGGACCGAGAAGATCGAGAGGGCCGTCACCGAGGTCTTCGACCTCCGACCGGCCGCGATCATCCGTGACCTCGACCTGCTCCGCCCGATCTACGCGCAGACGGCCGCCTACGGTCATTTCGGCCGCGAACTCCCCGATTTCACGTGGGAAAGGACCGACCGCGCGGCCGCGTTGCGTGCGGCCGCCGCCGGATAACGGCCGCCGCGGGACAACGCACTCCCCATTTTTGCGAACGGCCCCGGACCACTGCGGTCCGGGGCCGTTCGCATTTTCGCCGGACCGGGCCGCCGTCAGCGAATTCGGCATCGGGGCCCATTCACTGTCAAGTACCGAACGGCGAATCTTTGCGCGCCGACGGCATATCCGGTGGCTCTGTTCAGCCGATGGAGCCGCCCTCGCGGCCTGGTGGAATTTCCTCAGCAGGAAGACGGGCCCGCCCGAATGGCGCCCCCACCTCACCAGCCGGAGGATGTCTCATGCCCAAGCCGCTCATCGCCTTCCTCTCCGACATCGGTTCGCACGACGAGGCTCACTCGCTCTGCAAGGGCCTGATCCACACCATCGCGCCCGAGGCGACGATCACCGACATCACGCACCAGGTCACGCCGTTCGACGTACGCGAGGGCGCGCTCTACCTCGCCGACGTCCCGGAGTCGTACCCGGCGTGGACGGTCATCACGGCGTACGTCTATCCCGAGACCGGCACCAGCACGCGCACCATCGTGGTGCGCAACAACAAGGGGCAGCTGCTCGTCGCCCCCAACAACGGCCTGCTCACCTACGCGCTGGCCAACGTCCCGGCGGTGCAGGCCTGGGAGGTGACGTCCCCGCACGTGATGAACCAGCCGGTGACGCCCACCTGGTACGGCAAGGACGTGGTCGCCGCCGTGGGCGCGCACATGGCCGCCGGCACCGCGCCGGAGACGGTCGGTGCGGCGCTGCCGCTGGAGGACATCGTGCTCCTGCCCTACGAGAAGGGCCGCGCCCTTCCCGACGGCGGCGCCGAGGGCGAGATCACCCGGATCGACAAGGCCTTCGGCAATGTGTGGACCAACGTCAAGGCGGACCTGATCGCGCCCGTGGACGAGCTCGTCGGGCGCACCCTGCGCGTCACGTTCGACGACGCGGAGGCGGACGTGCCGTTCCACCCGACGTTCGGCGAGGTCGGGATCGGCGAGCCGCTGGCCTACGTCAACAGCCGCGGGACGCTGGCGTTCGGCCGGAACCAGGACAGCTTCCTCGCGAAGTGGCCGGTCTCTCCCGGCAGCCGGTTCTCCGTGCGGATCGTGGAGGCGTGACGGCCGAGGCGCCGTACGCGTCGTGCTGACGCCGTGGCCTCCGACACCTGTGCGCCGGTGTCGGAGGCATGCGTCTGTCCCGCTCTTCCCTCCCTCCAGGAGCCTGTGATGACCACGACGAGCCGGGCCGGCCGGGACGCCGTGCTCGCCCTGCTGCACGAGCGGATCCGGGACGTGCCCGATCATCCGCGCCCGGGAGTGGTGTTCAAGGACATCACCCCCCTGCTGTCCGACCCCGTCGCGTTCGGCGGCCTCGTCGATCTGCTGGCCGACGAGTGCGTCCGGCTCGGGGCGACCAGGATCGTCGGCGTGGAGGCGCGGGGGTTCATCCTCGGCGCCGCCGTCGCCGCGCGGGCCCGCGTCGGCTTCGTGCCGGCACGCAAGGCCGGCAAGCTGCCGGGGCCCACCCTGTCACGCGGCTACGACCTTGAGTACGGCAGCGCGGTGATCGAGCTCAAGGCCGATGCCCTCGACGCGCGGGACCGGGTCCTGGTCGTCGACGACGTCCTGGCCACGGGCGGCACCGCCGAGGCCGTCCTGGATCTGGTCCGGTCCACCGGAGCGACGCCGGCCGCCCTGGCCGTGCTGCTGGAACTGGGCTTCCTCGGCGGACGCGAGCGGCTCGGCCGGGCACTCGCCGGTGCCGAGCTGCACGCCGTCATCTCCGTGTGACCCGTGCGCCGCAAGGAGTCCCCGCGCGACGCGGTCTCCGTGATCATCCCGGAGTACGTGGTCGGTCACTGGTACGAGCACCTGCTGCACAACCAGAGCGCC
>NZ_JBEYYR010000056.1:32097-40577 GCF_040645635.1 Streptomyces sp. NPDC046727 | reverse complement strand
AGGGCGAGGTCGTCAAGCTGCTGCCGGCCCTGACCATCACGCCGGACGAGCTGGACGAGGGCCTCAGCGTCCTCGCCCGCGCCGTCCGGGAAACCACCTGACCCCACCTCACGACCGACCGAACACCCCCGATCCAGGAGGCATCGCACCGTGATCGTCCGTTCGTTCAAGGAGATCGAGGACACCGACCGCCATGTGAAGGCCGCGTCCGGCACCTGGGAGAGCAAGCGCATCGTCCTCGCCAAGGAGGGGGTCGGCTTCTCCCTGCACGAGACCACCGTCTACGCGGGCACCGAGACGTCGATGTGGTACCGGAACCACATCGAGGCCGTGCTGTGCGTGGAGGGGGAGTCCGAGCTGACCAACGAGGAGACCGGGGAGAAGCACTGGATCACCCCCGGCACCATGTACCTCCTCGACGGTCATGAGCGGCACACCCTGCGCCCCAGGACCGACTCCCGCTACATCTGCGTGTTCAACCCGCCCGTGACCGGCCGCGAGGACCACGACGACAACGGCGTCTACCCCCTGCTCACCGACGAGAAGGCGGCCTGAGATGGCGACCGCGAGGGCCAAGCCCGTCTTCCGCACCCCGACCCCCGAGGACGGCCTCAAGGTGTGGGAGCTGGTCGAGAGCACGCCCGGCCTGGACACCAACAGCCCGTACGCGTACGTCCTGTGGTTCCGCGACTTCGCCGACTGCTCGCTGGTCGCCACCGTCGACGACGAGATCGTCGGCTTCCTCACCGGCTACCGCCGTCCCGAGGAACCGGAGACCTACTTCGTGTGGCAGACCGCGGTCAGCCCGCGGCACGGCATCCCCTTCCTCGGCGTGAAGCTCTTCGAGGCGGCGGCCGAGCGGCAGCGCGCCCGCGGGGCACGCTTCGTCGAGGCGAGCGTGTCGGCCGAGAACCGTTCCATCCTCATGGTGCTCCGGCAGTACGCCCGTCGCCGGGCGGCCGAGATCACCGAACAGCTGCTCTTCCCCGCCGAGTTGCTGGGCGAGGGCCACCACGACGAGATCCTCCAGCGCATCGGACCGCTGGCCGCCGGGGACCCGGCCCCGGCCCCGCACACCCCTGTCGACACCACCACCTCCCGTGTGAAGGAGACCGCCGCATGAGCACCACCCTGCGCCCCGACCTGTACCCGACCCGCGTCGCCGGCGAGGCCGTCCCGCAGCCGCGGGTCGACCCCACCGTGTGGGGCCAGGGACCCGGCCCGCTCGGCGCGGAGCAACTGGCGGCCTACGACTCCAGCGGCTACCTGGTCCTCGACAACCTGCTGTCCGCGGCGGAGGTGGAGATCTACCGCGCCGAGCTGCAGCGTCTGGGCCAGGACCCGGAGCTGCGCGCCAGTGAGCGCGTCGTGCTGGAGCCGGACTCCGACCGGGTGCGCTCGGTGTTCGAGGTCGAGAAGGTCAGCGAGGTCTTCGCCCGGCTGCTCTTCTCCTCCCGGCTCACCGACATCGCCCGGCAGGTGCTCGACTCGGACGTGTACGTCCACCAGAGCCGGGTCAACTACAAGCCCGGCTTCGGCGGTGCCGAGTTCGACTGGCACTCCGACTTCGAGACCTGGCACGCCGAGGACGGCATGCCCCGGCCGCGCGCGTTCAGCGTCTCGATCGCGCTGAGCGAGAACCACCCGTTCAACGGCCCGCTGCTGGTGATGCCGGGCACGCACAAGACGTTCATCCCCTCGGTGGGGGAGACGCCGGCCGACTTCCACAAGGAGTCGCTGCGCGTGCACCGCATCACGGTCGGCTCCCCCGGCCCGGAGCACCTGACGCGGATGGCGGAGCGGCACGGCATCGAGCAGATCACCGGCCCCGCCGGCTCCGCCGTGATGTTCGACTCGAACCTGCTGCACGGTTCCAACGGCAACATCACCCCGTTCCCGCGCTCCAACATCTTCATCGTCTACAACAGCGTGGAGAACACGCTGGAGGAGCCGTTCGCCGCGCCCAAGCCGCGACCGCAGCACCTCGGCAACCGCGAGTTCCGGCGCTAGTCCTCTTCCGTACTGATCCCTTGCGGGAGGCGGCCGTTCCCGGCCGCCTCCCGCTGCGTCATGCCGCGGTGCCCGGGCCGCGGAAGGTGGCACGGTAGGCGCTGGGGGAGGTGCCCAGCGCCGTGTGGAAGTGCTGCCGCAGATTGGCGGCCGTGCCCAGCCCCGCCTGGTCGGCCACCTGCTCCACCGGAAGATCCGACTCCTCCAGCAGCTCCCGGGCCCGCTCCAGGCGCTGCTGGGTCAGCCAGTTCATCGGGGTGGTGCCGACCTCGTCCCGGAAGCGCCGGGTGAAGTTCCGTACGCTCATGGCCTCCTGGGCGGCCATCTGCCCCAGGGTGATGGGCTCGCCCAGCCGCTTCAGGGCCCAGCCGCGCGCGGCGGCGGTGGACGGCGACGACGGCTCCGGCACGGGCTGCCGGACGAACTGCACCTGCCCGCCCTCCCGATGCGGCGGTACGACGGTGCGGCGGGCGACATCGTTGGCGACGGCCATGCCGAAGTCGCGGCGGATCATGTGCAGGCACAGGTCGATTCCGGAGGCGCAGCCCGCCGACGTCAGCACCTCGCCGCCGTCGGTGTACAGCACGTCCGCATCCAGTTCCACCTGCGGGAACAGCCCGGCGAACCGGGCGGCGTAGCGCCAGTGCGTGGTGGCGACGTGCCCGTCGAGAAGGCCCGCGGAGGCCAGGACGAAGGCACCGGTGCAGATCGAGGCCACCCGGGTACCCGGTCCGATCCGGGCGAAGGCGTCGGCGAGGGGCCCCGGCAGATCGGGTTCCTGCTGGTCGTAGTCGTCGTAGGAGGACAACACGATCACGGTGTCGGCCTGCGCCAGTGCCTCGGGGCCGTGGGCGACGTTGAGGGTGAAGTCCCCGTCGGTGCGCACCTCGCCGGGGCGCAGCGCGCAGGTGACGACCTCGTACAGGGGCTCGCCGTCCGCGGACGCGCCCGCACGGGCCTGCCCGAACAGCTGGTGGACGATGCCCAGTTCGATCGGCAGGGTCATCTGGCGGACCAGTACGGCAACGGTGTGACGGTCGGGGTGCGAGAAGACAGTCCTGTCCGGCATGGCCACATTCTTGCGCATCGTGGCCATCCAGACACTCGTTGGGTGGGGGCCGTCCCGAGAGGCTGGAGTCATGGTTCAGCACGCGCAGACCCCTGTGACCTCACCCCCCACCACCGCGCCGGACGATCCCCGTCCGGCAGGGCGCCGGGCGTGGGCCATCGCCGTCGTCGCCGGCGCGGCCATCGTCACCGCCGGTGCCTTCACCACCGTCCCGGGCCTGCTGATCACCCCCCTGCACCAGGAGTACGCCTGGGACCGCGGCCAGATCGCGCTGGCCGCCTCCGTCAACATGGTTCTCTTCGGCTTCACCGCCCCCTTCGCCGCCGCTCTGATGGAACGCGCCGGAATCCGTCGCGTGGCAGCGGGCGCCATGCTCCTCATCGCCGTCGGCGCCCTGCTCACCAACGCGATGGCCGCACCCTGGCAGCTGACCCTCTACTGGGGCGTGCTGATCGGCCTGGGCAGCGGCTGCCTGACGATGACCTTCGCCGCCCTCGTCACCAGCCGATGGTTCGTCCACCGGCGCGGCCTGGTCACCGGCTCCCTCAGCGCCTCCAGCCATCTCGGCCAGCTCCTCTTCCTGCCGCTGCTCGCCTGGGCGGTCGACCGCTACGACTGGCAGCCCCCGGTGGTCACGCTCGCGCTCGCCGCCCTGACCGTGTCCGCCCTCGTCGCGCTGTTCCTGCGCGACCATCCGGCCGACGTCGGCGCCCGGCCGTACGGCAGCGAGGAGTTCGTCGCCAAGCCCGCCCCCGCCCAGGGCGCCGCCCGCCGCACCGTGACCGTCCTCCTCCAGGCCACCCGCACCGGCACCTTCTGGCTGCTGGCCGGCATGTTCGTCATCTGCGGCGCCTCCACCAACGGGATCATGTGGAGCAACTGGGTACCCGCCGCCCACGACCACGGCATGCACGCCACCGTCGCCGCGTCCATGCTGTCCCTCATCGGCGTCTTCTCCGCCCTCGGCGCCGCCGTCTCGGGCTGGCTCACCGACCGGTTCGACCCACGGCGGCTGCTGACCGTGTACTTCACCGTCCGTGCGCTCACCCTGCTCGCCCTGCCCCTGGTCTTCGCCGCCTCGGCCAAGCCGTCCATGATCGCCTTCGCGGTCGTCTACGGACTCGTCGACGTGGCGACCGTGCCCCCGGTCATCGCCCTGTGCCAGCGGGCCTACGGGGACGACGGCCCCATCGTCTTCGGCTGGACCAACTCCGCCCACCAACTGGGCGCCGGCGCATCGGCCTTCCTCGGCGCCACCGCGCGGGACGTCTTCGGCAGCTACGACACGGTGTGGGTGACCCTCAGCGGGGTCTGCCTCGTGGCCGCTCTCCTGGCCATGGTGGTCCGGGTGTCCGCCGGCGAACGCGGGCTCACGGCAGAGGCCTGAGCCACACAAGGAACTCCAGATGATACCGGCGGTAACTATTCTGCGGTAAACCGAATGTGCCATGCGGAGCATTCCAACTCCTTGTTTCCTGCGAGCAGTTTGTGTCAAGGTGAGCCTCCCCGCGGGAGGGCAAAGGCCGACGTCGTCGACGTCAAGGCCGGCCCATGAGGTATGCACCCATCAGGCACTGCTTTCCGACAGGACGGTCTTGCGCATACGGTCCTGCGGCTGGAAAGGAAATGGTTCCGTGCAGTCCCCTTACCCCCCACGCCCGCCCCACCCGCCCCTGCCCGGTCCGGCCGGGGAGTCCGACCGCACGCTCGTCGCCCGGCTGAGCGGCCCGCACGACGGCCGCCACCACGCCGTCGCGCTGCTGCTCGCCCGGCACTGGCGCGCCACCCGCGACTATGCCGTGGTCTGCCTGGCCACCGCCGGACCGACCGCCCAACTGGTGGCCACCGCGGCCTTCCACCACGTACTGGGCCGCATGGCCGGCGGTGTGATCGGCGGCGCCCTGCGCCCGCAACTGCTCGTCGCCGCCCGCGACATCGTCCGCGCCTGGGCCGCCGACGACGCGGCCCGCATCGCCCTGCCGGAATTGCGCAAAACCACCGGAGGCCGCGGGCTGCGCGCGACAAAGCCCGGGCCGCCGGAAAGCAGACAGCTCGCCGCCCGCGCATTCCGGGCCCTTACCGGCGCCTCGCAATGCCTTCTCTGGCACACCGAGGTCGAGGCCGAACCCATAAACATACCGGCTGGTCTGCTGGGCATCGACACGGCCACCGCCACGACCGCCCTGGAGCAGGCGCGCGAACAATTCCGCGCCGGATGCGTACGCGCCCACCGCGAACTCGCACCCACCAAGGAATGCCGCTTCTACAACCGGCTCCTCGACGTCCCCATCCGCCGTGGCGGCGCCCTGCTGCCGGACGTGCGCTGGCATCTGACGGTCTGCGGCCACTGCCGGTACGCCGCCGAACAACTCGGCCACTTCGACGGCGGCCTGCACCTCCTGCTCGCCGAGACCGTGCTCGGCTGGGGCGCCCGCCGCTACCTCGACTCGCGGCCCGGCCGTGGCGCCCCCGAGGAGTGGCAGACCCTGCAGGCCGCCGCTGCCCCGGCCGCGTCGCCCGCGTCCGGCGGCCGGCACCGCACCGGCCCGGAGAACCGCCACCGCAAGGCCGTCGCCGTCGGCGTCGGGCTCACCTCCCTCGCACTGCTCGCCACCGTCCTCGTGGCCCGGAGCTGGTCCGATGACAACGGTGTCCCCGCACCCGGCGCCACCTGGGGCGCCCCCGCCGGAGGCGTCGCACGGCCGAGCGGCACCGGCGAACGCTCCGCCGCCACGGTGGGCGCACCCGTCGAGGTCGCCCGCGGCACCCTGCGCGGCCTCGCCGCCGGGCTCTGCCTGGACGTACGCGGCGACCGTGTCGCGGCCGGCGTGGGCATGCGGCTCGCGCCGTGCTCGGCAGCCGCCTCGCAGCAGTGGTCGTACCAGGACGACGGCCTGCTGCGCAGCGCCGCCGACCCCGCCCTCTGCCTCGCCGCCGACCCCGGGACCAGGAGTGTCGCGCTAGCCGGCTGCGTCGCGCCCGCCGGGGAGATCTCGTACGACTTCACGGTGCGCGGCGAGATCCTGCTCCGCCGGCACCAGGGCCTGGCTCTGACGCCGGGTTCCGGTCGTTCCGCCACGCGGGTCGTGGTGGCCGAGCGGGACGGGGCGCGGGACCAGCGGTGGGTGTTGGAGGCGGGGTCGGGTGCGGGGTCGCGGCCGGGCGGAGCGCCGCGGTCCGATCTCGCGTCGGACGAGCCGGAGGCGCCGGATGCCGGGCAGGCACCGGGCCGCGAGGCGGGCGGCGACACCTCGCGGGGGAAGCCGGGGCGCGCCGGCCAGGGTGCCGGGGAGGCCGGTGCACCCGGGGAGGCCGGTGAGCCGCGGATCGCACAGGTCCGCGCCGGGAAGGCGGGGCGGCCGGCCGGGGGCGGTGGCGCCGGTGAGACCGTGGGGCAGGTGCTGAGGAAGACCGGGGATCTCGTGACGCCGGCCGTCGATGTGCTGACCTCGCCGGTCACCGCCGGCGGCACCGAGGGTGCCGGTACGACGGCCGGGCGGTCACTGCTCGGCTGACGTGCGCAGCGGGCGCTCGGCGAAGGGGGCCGCTCGGCGACGGGCGGCTCGCTCGTCCGGCGGGGTGCCCTGTCTGTTTCCCGTCGGCCCGGTTCGAGCCACCGGGGTGACGTCATGCGGAATTTACAGACTGCGGCCGGGTGTCCTGGCGCATGGCGCGAGGGTGAGTGAACGATGAAGCGGGCGGGCGGTTTGGCGGGCTTGTGCCGGTGTGCCGTACGGGGCCGGACGGCGCTCCGTTCTCGCCCGTGACGGGAATCGCTGGATTTACCGCGCCTTACGGGGAATTCGGTGCGCTGGCCGAATCGGCGCCACCGCACACGGAAAGGCTGCGGCGTTATTGACCCGCGAGTAATGACCTCGCTAGTTTCCGATGCCCTCGCACCAGAGCGTCTCGCCGCACATTCCCCCATCGTGCTGTCTCGCCGATCGTGCCGGAGCATCATGACCTCCCCTGTGCGTGCCCACGACCTGATCCTGTGTCTCACCCCGTTCGGAGAGCCCGACGCCGGCCTCGCCGCTGCCGCCTCCGCCGCCGGCGCCCTCGGCATCCTGGACCTGGGCACCGGTGACCGAAGATCCCGCGAACAGCTGTCCCGGCTGAGCCGGGCGGCACCGGGCCCCTTCGGCATACGGGTCACCGGGCGCTGCGCCCTCACACCCGCGGACCTCGGCGGAGCCGTGGACACGGTGGTCCTCACCCCGGACGCGCCCTGGACGGCGGCCGAACTCCCCGCCCAATGCCGCGTGTTGGCTGACGTCACCGACCTCGCGCAGGCCCGTGCGGCCGTCCGCGCGGGTGCCCGGGGGCTGATCGCCCGGGGCGGTGAGAGTGGCGGCCGGGTCGGCGAGCTGAGCACCTTCGTCCTGCTGCAACAGCTCCTCGCGGACGACGAGTTGAGCGACATCCCCGTCTGGGCCTGCGGGGGCGTCGGCCCGCGTACGGCGGCGGCTGCCGTGGCGGGCGGGGCGGCCGGTGTCGTCCTCGACAGCCAACTGGCCCTGCTGGCCGAGTCGGAGCTGCCCGAGACGGTGCGGTCCGTGCTGCGGTCCCTGGACGGCTCCGAGACCGTGGTGCTGGGCGGGCACCGGGTGCTGCGGCGACGCGGACCGGACGCCCCGCAGCCGCCCGCCGACGACCCAGAGGCCGTCGCAGCCCTGCTGGGCGCCCGCGAGTTGCGCGGCCGGCTGCTCCCGGTGGGCCAGGACGGCTTCCTCGCCGCCCGCTTCGCCGAGCGGTGGCGGGACGTGCGCGGGGTCGTGCGCGGGCTGTCGGCAGCGGTGGCGGAGGTGACCGGTCCGGCGATACCGACGCCACGTGCGGACACGGCCGTGAGGTCGGGTGCGGTGGAGCCGGCGTCAGCGGGGGAGCTGTCCTCGCGTTTCGGGGCTTCGGTGGGCACGTCGGCGGGCGAGGTGTCCGCGCGCCTGGGGGCTTCGGCGCTCGTGTCTCCTGAAGACGTGTCTCCGAGCGCGGGGGGTTCGGTGCCGGCGTCTCCTGGGGGCGTGCCCGCGCGCCTTGGGTTCTCGGCGGCCACGCCGCCTGCGGATGGGTCGCCGCGCCTGGGGGTCTCGGCGGCCACGCCACCTGGGGACGTGTCCCCGAGCCTCGGGGTTACGGCGGCCACCGTGCCGTCGCGCCTCGGGGGTCCGGTGGCCGTGCCGCCCGGGGACGTGTCGCCGCGCCTGGGGGCTTCGGTGGCCACGCCACCCGCGGATGTGTCGCCGCGCCTGGAGTCTTCGGCGGCCACGCCACCCGCGGACGTGTCCCCGAGCCTCGGGGTTACGGCGGCCACCGTGCCGTCGCGCCTCGGGGGTCCGGTGGCCGTGCCGCCCGGGTACGTGCCGCCGCGCCCGGGGGCTTCGGTGGCCACGCCACCCGCGGA
>NZ_JBEYYR010000056.1:0-31998 GCF_040645635.1 Streptomyces sp. NPDC046727 | reverse complement strand
ACGTGTCCCCGCGCCCAGGGTCTTCGGCGGCCACGCCACTCGCGGATGTTCCCCCGCGCCTGGAGGCTACGGCGGCCCCGGAGCCCACGGACGTGTCCCCGCGCCCAGGGTCTTCGGCGGCCACGCCACTCGCGGATGTTCCCCCGCGCCTGGAGGCTACGGCGGCCCCGGAGCCCACGGACGTGCCGCCGCGCCCCGGGTCTTCGGTGGCCACGCCGCCCGCGAACCTGCCCCCGCATCCCAGGCCCACAGCGTCCGCGTCTCCCGCCGCTGCGGCCCTGCGGCCCGGGTCGGTCATGAGTCGGGCGTTGGGGACCCGGCTGCCGGTTGCCCAAGGTCCCATGACGCGGGTCAGTGACCAGGCGGGATTCGCCGCCGCCGTGGCCGAGGGCGGGGCCTTGCCCTTCCTCGCGCTGGCCCTGGCCGACGGGGAGCGGACCCGGGCCATGCTCACCGAGGCGCGCGCCGTGCTGGACGGGCGGCCCTGGGGCGTGGGCGTGCTCGGCTTCGCGCCCGAGGACATCAGGAACGCCCAGCTGGACGCCGTACGGGAGCTGCGGCCCACGCACGCGATCATCGCGGGCGGCCGGCCGGCACAGGCGGAGGCGCTGGAGCGGGCCGGGATCCGCACCTTCCTGCACGTGCCCTCGCCGGGGCTGCTGCGGCAGTTCCTGGACGCCGGCGTGCGCAGGTTCGTGTTCGAGGGGTCCGAGTGCGGCGGGCATGTCGGGCCCCGGGCCTCCTTTCCGCTCTGGGAGGCCCAACTCGCCGTACTGGAGGACTTCCTGGCCGATGCCGGGGACGAGACGGCACGCCGGCTGGAGGTGTTCTTCGCGGGCGGCGTCCACGACGAGCGGTCCGCGGCGATGGTCGCCGCCCTGGCCGCGCCGCTCACCGCGCGGGGCGCCGCCGTCGGCGTTCTCATGGGCACCGCCTACCTGTTCACCGAGGAGGCCGTCGCCCGCGGTGCCGTCCGCCCGCTGTTCCAGCGGCAGGTCCTGGCCGCCGCCGCGACCGCGCTGCTGGAGACGGCTCCCGGCCATGCCACCCGCTGCGTACCCAGCCCCTTCACCGACAACTACCGTGAGCGGGAAGCGGAGTTACGCGCGCAGGGTGTGCCCGACCGGCTGGTCTGGGAGCGGCTGGAGCGGCTCAACGTCGGCCGGTTGCGCATCGCCAGCAAGGGCGTGGACCGTGCCGACGACGGCGAGTTGCGGGACGTCGGTGAGCAACGGCAGCTCAGCGACGGGCTGTTCATGGCGGGGCAGGTCGCCGTCCTGCGCTCGGTACCCACCACCGTGGCGGCGCTCCACCACGCGGTGACCGACGGCGCCGCCGACTTCCTGACCACGCGGGTCACACGAGCCGCACCACCCGCACGAGCCACGCCGGCGCCGCCCCCGCCCCTCGACATCGCGATCGTCGGCATGGCGTGCATGTTCCCGCAGGCTCCCGACCTCGCCACCTTCTGGGCGAACATCGTCGCCGGACGCGACGCCGTCACCGAGGTCCCGCCCGACCGCTGGGACCCCGACGTGCACCACACCGCCGGCAGCACCGCCTCGAAATGGGGCGGCTTCCTGCCACCCGTCCCCTTCGATCCGCTGCGCTACGGCATCCCGCCCGCCTCCCTCGGCAGCATCGAGCCCGTCCAGCTGCTGTCCCTGGAGGCGGCCCGCAGGGCGCTGGACGACGCCGGATACGGCGAACGCGGGCGGGAGTTCGACCGGGCCCGCACCTCCGTCGTCTTCGGCGCCGAGGCGGGCAGCGATCTGTCCAACGCGGTCACCCTGCGCGCGGTCCTCCCGGCGTACTACGGCAAGGTCCCGGACGGACTGGACCAGCAGCTGCCCCGGCTCACCGAGGACTCCTTCCCCGGCATGCTGGCCAACGTCATCTCCGGCCGGATCGCCAACCGCCTGGACCTCGGCGGCGCCAACTACACCGTCGACGCCGCCTGCGCCTCCTCCCTCGCCGCCCTGGACGTGGCCTGCAAGGAACTCGTCTGCGGCACCAGCGACCTGGCGCTGTGCGGCGGCGCCGACCTGCACAACGGCATCAACGACTACGTCCTGTTCTCCTCCGTCCACGCGCTCTCCCCGACCGGCCGGTCCCGCGCCTTCGACGCCTCCGCCGACGGCATCGCCCTCGGCGAGGGCGTGGCCTGCGTGGTCCTCAAGCGGCTCGCGGACGCCGAACGCGACGGTGACCGGATCTACGGCGTGGTCAAGGGCCTCGGCTCCGCCAGCGACGGCCGCTCCCTCGGCCTGACCGCGCCCCGCCCCGAAGGGCAGCGGGCCGCGCTGCAGCGGGCGTACCGCAACGCCGGTGTCCCGCCCGCCGCGGTCGGCCTGCTGGAGGCGCACGGCACCGGGACCGTCGTCGGCGACCGCACCGAACTCGCCGTGCTCGGCGAGGTGTTCGCCGAGGCGGGCGCCACGACCGGCGGCTGCACGCTCGGCTCGGTCAAGTCGCAGATCGGGCACACCAAGTGCGCCGCCGGCCTCGCCGGGCTGATCAAGACCACCCTGGCGCTGTACACCGGGGTCAAGCCGCCCACCCTGCACCTGGAGCGGCCCAACCCGGCCTGGGACGAGAGCGACAGCCCGTTCGTCTTCCACACCCGCGCGCAGCCCTGGGCCGCGCCCGCCGCCGAACGCTACGCCGGTGTCAGCGCGTTCGGTTTCGGCGGCACCAACTTCCACGCCGTACTGGCGGCGTACGGCGACGTACCGCCGCCCCGGCAGACCCTGGACGCCTGGCCCGCCGAACTGTTCCTGTTCCGGGGCCGGGACAGGGCGGCGGCCCGCCGGGACGCCGAGGAGATCCTCCGGGCCGCCGAGGCGGACGGCAGCCCCTGGCGGCTGCGCGACCTCGCCCTCGCGGCGGCCCGCCGCGCCGACACGTCACACGAACCGGTGCGGGCGGCGGTCGTCGCCCGCGACACCGGCGAGCTGGCCGGGCAGCTGCGGCGGGTCCTGGCGCAGGAGCACGACCCGGACGCCGGGGTTCACCTCGCGGACCCAGGAGGCGGCACCGGCACCGGCACCGCCGACACGACCGGCGGCCAGGTCGCCTTCCTCTTCCCCGGTCAGGGCAGCCAGCGCACCGGCATGCTCGCCGACCTCCTGATCACCCTGCCCGAACTGCGGCACTACCTGCACCTGGGCCGCGCCCACGCCGACCGCCTCTTCCCGCCGGCCGCCTTCGACGACACCGCCCGTGAGCGCCACCGGGCCGCCCTCACCGACACCCGCACGGCACAGCCCGCCCTCGGCATCACGGGCCTCGCCGCCCACGCCTTCCTCACCTCGGCCGGCGTCCACCCGGACCTGGCCGCCGGGCACAGCTACGGCGAGCTGGTCGCCCTCGCCGCGGCCGGCGCCCTCGACCCGGAGACGCTGCTGGAGCTGAGCGCCGAGCGGGCCGGGGCGATCCTGGCGGCGGCGGGCGACGAGCCCGGCACCATGGCCGCCGTGGGCGCCCCCGCCGACACCGTCGTCCACACCCTGCGCACGTCCGGGACGCCCGGGTCCGTCGTCGTCGCCAACCTCAACTCGCCCGAGCAGACCGTGATTTCCGGGCCCACAGCGGATGTCGACACCGCCGTACGGGCGCTGCGCTCGGCCGGGCTCGGCGCGCGCCGCATCTTGGTGGCCTGTGCCTTCCACAGCCCGCTGGTGGCCGCCGCGGGGGAGCGGTTCGCCAAGGTGCTCGCGGACAAGCCGGTGCGGGCACCCGAGTTCCCCGTCTGGGCCAACCGCACCGCCACGCCGTACCCGGCGGACCCCGACGCCGTACGCGCCGGACTCGCCGCCCAGATCGGCGCCCCGGTGGCCTTCGCCGCGCAGATCGAGGCGATGTACGAGGCGGGGGCCCGGATCTTCGTCGAGGCGGGTCCGGGCACCGTCCTCACCCGGCTCGTCGGCCAGATCCTCGGTGACCGCCCGCACCGCACGGTCGCCTGCGAGCCGCGGGCCGACAGCGGACTGGCCGGCTGGCTCGACGCACTCGCCCGACTCGCCGTCGCCGGGCAGCCGGTGCGCACCGCGTGGCTGCTGCGCGGCCGGGACGCCGTCGACGCGCTGCGCGGCCCGGCGCCGAAGCGGCCCGGCTGGACGGTCGACGGACATCTCGTCCGTACGGCCGACGGAGCACTCCTGCCCGGTGCCCTGGCGCCGGCCCGACGCGTCGTGGAGACGACTGTGACGACCGACCAGCCGAACGGCACCCCCACCGACCGGGACGCGCTGATCTCCGAATTCCTGCGGACCAGCAGGGAGATGATCGCCGCCCAGCGGGATGTGCTGCTCACCTACTTCGGCGCGACGGCACCGGCACCGGCACCCGCCGCACCCGTCGCGCCCGTCGCTCCGGTTCCGGTAGTGCCGGTCCAACTGCCCGCGGCCGAGCCGCAGTCGGCTCAGCCGGCCGAGGCGACGGCGGCGGACGACGTCGAGCGGGTCGTACGGGAGATCATCAGCGAACGCACCGGCTATCCCGTCGACATGATCGAGCCTGACCTGGACCTCGAAGCAGATCTGAGCATCGACTCGATCAAGCGCGCCGAGATCGCGGGCGAACTCGCCCGGCGGCTGGGCATCGCGGGCGGCGCGGAGCTGCTGGACGACACGGAACTGGAGGAGCTGGCCAAGGCGCGCACCGCGGCGGCGGTGACGGCGTGGCTGACGGCGCGGACGGGAACGGCGGCCGATGGAGGCGGCGGCAGTCAAGTGGGCGAAGCCGCCGAGGAGTCGGATTCGGCTGCCGTCGGTACGGAGGGCGTCCCCCTCGGTGTCGCGCCGCAACGCTGCGAGCTGCGGCCGGTGCCGCTGCCGGACCCGGATCCGGCCACCGATCTCGCCGGGAAGCGGTTCGCCGTCCTCGGTGACGGCGACGGTGGTGACCACGGCGACGGGAGCGTGGCGGCCGTACTCGCGGCCCGGCTCGCCGAGTGCGGCGCCGACGCCGTGATCCTCGGCCGCGGTCACCTCCTCGGCACGGCCGACGGCCCGGTCGACGGGGTCCTGTACCTGGCCGCGCTGCCCGGCCCGGACCTCCCGGTGCTGCCGGACGCCTTCCCGGTGCTCCGGGCGGCGCTGGCCCGCGGCCCCCGCCTGCTGCTGGCCGTACGTGCCGCCGAGGACGCCGGAGCACTGCGGTCGGCGGGCCTGGACGGGCTGTTCCGCAGCGTGGTCCGCGAGTACCCGGACCTCCTGGCACGGGTGCTGGCGGTGGGCGACACCGGCCCGGCGGCCGTCGCCGACGCGGTCCTCGCCGAGCTGCGCGCTCCGGAACCGGCTCCGGTCGTGCTGCGTACGCCCGCCGGACAGCGCCGGGGCCTGGAACTGGTGCCCGCGCCCCTCGGCCCGCTCGGCACCACCGGCGCCGGACCCGCCGGGGACGGCGCGGCCGAGGCCGCCGCGCTGGGGCTCGACCGGGACTCCGTGGTCCTGCTGGTCGGCGGGGCCCGGGGCATCACCGCGAAGTTCGCGGCCACGCTGGCCGCCGCCTCCCGGTGCCGGATCGAGCTGCTGGGCCGTACGCCCGCGCCCACCGCACCCGAGGCCCCGCACACCGCCGCCGCCCGCACCCCCGTCGAGCTGCGGGCCGCGCTCGCCGCGGGTTCCGGCGCCCCGAGGCCCGCCGAGATCAACCGGGCCGCGGAACTGATCCTCGCCCAGCGGGAGATCGCCACCACGCTCACCGAACTCGGCGCGCTCGGCAGTCCGGCCCGCTACCGCTCGGTGGACTTCCGGGACCGGGACGCCGTCCTCCAGGCCGTCAAGGAGATCCACGCCGAACACGGCCGGCTCGACGGCGTGGTCTTCGCCGCCGGAGTGATCGAGGACCGGCTGATCGCCGAGAAGACCCCCGAGTCCTTCCAACGGGTCTACGGCACGAAGACGGCCGGGGCCGCCGCGCTGTTCGCCGCCCTGGACGACCTGCCCGCCGCACCGGCGTTCACCGTGCTGTTCGGCAGCATCGCCGCCGTCCTCGGCAACCGGGGCCAGGCCGACTACGCCGCAGCGAACGACGCCCTGGAAGCCCTCGGCGCCGACCGGGCCGCCCGCACCGGCCGGCGCACGCTCACCGTCCACTGGGGCCCCTGGGCACCGGCCGACGGCCACACCGGCATGGTCGGCACGGAACTCGGCCGCGAGTACGCCCGGCGCGGCATCGCGCTGATCGACCCGGACGAGGGCACCGCGGCCCTGCTCCGCGAACTCGCCTGGGGCGACCCGGCGGCCCGCGCCGTCGTCTACACCGCCTCGGGCTGGTGACATGACCGGACCTCAGACGCCCGTCGCCATCGTCGGGATGGCGGTGCTGCTGCCCGGCGCGCCCGGACTGGACGCCTACTGGCGCAATCTGCGGGACGGCGCCGACGCCATCACCGACGTCCCCGCGAACCGCTGGGACGCCGACTACTACCACCCCGGCTCGGCCGCGGGACCCGCCGTCGCAGGCCAGGTGTACTGCCGGCGCGGCGGATTCGTGGACGGACTGGCCGAGGTGGAGGTCACCCGCCACGGCATCATGCCCGCCTCGGTGCCCGGCACCGAGCCCGACCAGCTGATCGCCCTGGACGTGGCCGCCGCCGCGCTCGCCGACGCGGGCGGCACGGACCGGCTGCCCGAACGGCACCGGGCCGGGGTCGTCCTCGGCCGCGGCGGCTACCTCACCCCCGGCCTCGCCCGGCTGGACCAGCGCGTGCGCACCGCCCACCAGCTGGCCCGCACCCTGGGCGAGTTGCTACCGGACCTGGAGCCCGCCCAACTCGACCGCATCCGGGCCGCGTTCACCGACCGGCTCGGCCCGGACAGCCCCGACGCCGCGATCGGACTGGTCCCCAACCTCGCCGCCTCCCGCATCGCCAACCGCCTCGATCTGCGCGGCCCCGCCTACACCGTGGACGCGGCCTGCGCCTCCTCCCTGGTCGCCGTCGACCAGGCGGTCACCGCGCTCACCACCGGCCGCTGCGACCTGATGCTGGCCGGGGGAGTGCACCACTGCCACGACATCACCCTGTGGAGCGTCTTCTCCCAGCTGCGCGCCCTGTCCCCGACGGAGCGCATCCGCCCCTTCCACCGCGACGCCGACGGCATCCTCATCGGCGAGGGCACCGGCGTCGTCGTACTGAAACGGCTCGCGGACGCCGAACGCGACGGCGACCGCGTCTACGCGGTGATCCGCGGCACGGGCGTCGCCGGCGACGGCCGTACGGCCGGGCTCGTCACCCCCGATCCGGGCGGGCAGACCCGGGCCGTGCGCGAGGCCTGGCGGGCCGCCGGCCTCGACCCCGCCGCACCGGACTCGGTCGGCCTGCTGGAGGCGCACGGCACCGCCACACCCGCCGGTGACAGCGCCGAACTCACCACCCTGGCCGAGGTGTTCGGGCCGGCGGCGGACCTCGGCCGGGACGACGAGCGTCCGGTGCTCGGCTCGGTGAAGTCGATGATCGGCCACACCATGCCGGCGGCCGGCGTCGCGGGCCTGGTCAAGGCCGCGCTCGCCCTGCACCACCGCACCCTCCTGCCCACCCTCCACTGCGACGACCCCCACCCCGGCCTCGCCGCCACCCGCTTCCGCACCCTGGACCGGGCCCGGCCCTGGGAGACCGGCGCGGGGCAGCCGGTGCGGCGGGCCGCGGTGAACGCGTTCGGGTTCGGCGGGATCAACGCGCACGTGGTGCTGGACGAGGCGTCGTACGGGCGAGCCGCCCGTGCTCGCGCCGGGAACGCGGTCCGCCTCGGTGCCGCTGGTTCCGCCGGGAACGCCGCCGAACCCGAGCGCATCCTCCTCCTCTCGGCCGACGACGCCTCCGGCCTCGCCGCTCTCCTCGACGCCGACGACTCGGCCGTCCTCGCCGCCGGGCTCGACCCGGCCAGGCCCCACCCGGACGCCGGCCCGGTCCGGCTCGGTGTGGTCGACCCGACGGCCAAGCGGCTCGCCCTCGCCCGGCGCGCGGTCGCCAAGGGCCGCGCCTGGCACGGCCGCAGCGATGTGTGGTTCCGGCCGGCCCCCTTGCTCGGCCGCGCCGGCGGCAAGGTGGCGTTCGTCTTCCCCGGCCTGGAGGCCGACTTCGCGCCCCGCACCGACGACATCGCCGCCCACTTCGGGCTGCCCCCGGTCTCCGGCGCCGGCCCGGACGTCGAGGTCGGCGACATCGGCCGGCACGGTTTCGGCGTCGTCGGCGTGGGCCGGCTGCTGGACCAGGCCCTGCGCCGCACGGGCGTCGTACCGGACGCGGTCGCCGGGCACAGCGTCGGCGAATGGACGGCCATGGTCGCGGCCGGACTGTACGCGGCCGGCCAGGTGGACGCGTTCATGGCCGGGTTCGACCCGGACTCGGTCACCGTCCCCGGCCTCACCTTCGCCGCCGTGGGCACCTCCGCCGCCCGCGTCCGCACCACGCTGGCCGGCGCCTGGGCGGACTCCGGGATCGTGCTCTCCCACGACAACGCGCCCCGCCAGTCCATGGTCTGCGGCCCCGGCCCGGCGGTGGAGGAGTTCGTCCGGTCGCTCCGCGCCGAGGGCGTGCTCTGCCAGGTGCTGCCCTTCCGGTCCGGCTTCCACACGCCGATGCTCGAACCGTTCCTCGCCCCCATCAAGGAGGCCGCCGACGGCTTCCGGCTCCACCCGCCGACCGTGCCGGTGTGGTCCGGGACGACCGCGGCACCCTTCCCGGACGACGAGCCGGCGGTCCGCGCACTCTTCGTACGGCACCTGCTGGAACCCGTCCGCTTCCGTGAGCTGACCGAGGCCATGTACGCCGCCGGCCACCGCGTCTTCGTCCAGACCGGGCCCGGCCGGCTGCCCTCCCTCATCGATGACACCCTCGGCGACCGCGATCACCTGGCCGTCGCCGCCAACTCGCCCCACCACAGCGGGCTGGCCCAACTCCGGCGCGTGGCCACCGCGTTGTGGACGGCCGGCGCGGCCGTGGCGCCGACGGCACCACCCCGGACCCCGGCGGCCCGGCCGGCCGGAGCGCGCCCGCCCGTCCGCCTCGACCTCGGCAGCGCCCTGGTGTCCCTGGACGCCCCGTCCCGCGAGGCGCTCCGCGCGCAACTGCGGCGCGCCGCGCTCCCCCCGGCCGAAGTCCTCCTGGAACCCGCCGAGTTCACCGCCCGCTCCGGCACCACCCCCGCCCTCGACGACCTCGCCGGGCACCACCCGGCCGCCACCGAACTGACCGCCCTCCTGCGGGAGACCGCGCACACGGCGGCAGAGCTGATCGCCGCCGGCCGCCACCGCGGCGGAGCGAGGACCCTCACGGTCACCGGAGAACCCACCACGGCCACCGGCCCCACCGCCACAACCCTCCACGTCTCCCCCCGGACCATGCCCCACCTCCTCGACCACTGCTTCTTCCCGCAGCGCCCCGGCTGGCCCGACCTGGAGGACCGCTGGCCGGTCGTCCCCGCCACCACGATCGTCCGGCACATGATGGACGCGGCGGAGCAGGCGGCCCCCGGTCTACGGGCGGTCGCCGTGCACGGGGCCCGGTTCGACCGCTGGCTCACCGCCACGCCCCCCGTCGACGTCCCGGTCACCGTCACCCCGGCCCCCGACCGCCCGGACCGCGTCACCGTCACCTTCGGCCCCACCGCCCGCGCCGTCGTCGAACTCGCCCCGCACCACCCGGCCCCACCCCCGCGCGGCCCCCTCCCGGACACCCCCGAGCGCGTCCCCGACCACACCGCCGCCCAGCTCTACCGCGACCGCTGGATGTTCCACGGACCCCGGTTCCAGGGCCTGACCGAGCTGACCGCGATCGGCGAGCGGCACATCCGCGGAGTGATCACCACCCCCGCGGCCCCCGGTGCGCTGCTGGACAACGTAGGCCAGCTGCTCGGCTACTGGATCATGGCGACCCGCACCGAGCGGACCGTCGTCTTCCCGGTCCAGCTGCGCGAGGCGCGGTTCCACGGACCGCACCCGGACCCCGGCACCGAGGTGCACTGCCTGCTGCGGATCACCTCCCTCACGGACACCGTGCTGGAGGCGGACGCGGAGCTGACCGTCGGCGGCCGGGTCTGGGCCCGGCTGACCGGCTGGCAGGACCGCCGCTTCGACAACGACCCCACCACCCGGCCCGTCGAACGCTTCCCCGAGCGCCACACCCTCTCCACGGCCCTGCCCGGCGGCTGGACGCTGGTGCACGAGCGGTGGCCGGACCTCGCCTCACGCGAGCTGATCATGCGCAACTCGCTCGGGAGCGCGGAGCGCGCCGAGTACGCCGAGCGCCCGCCGCGCGGCCGCCGGCAGTGGCTGCTCGGCCGGATCGCGGTCAAGGACGCCGTACGGCAGTGGCTCTGGCGGCACGGCGAAGGGCCCGTCTTCCCGGCCGAGATCCGGGTCCGCAACGACGAACTCGGCCGGCCGTACGTCACCGGGGTCCACGGCCGCGAACTGCCCCCGCTGGACGTCTCGCTCGCCCACCGGGCCGAGGCGGGCGTGGCGATCGTACGGCCGCACTCCCCGCAGCCCGGCCCCGGCATCGACATCGAGGAGATCGCCGAGCGGGACCCGGCGACCCTCACCACCGCGCTCGGCCCGGCCGAACTGCGGCTCCTGCGCGCCCGGTGCGCGGACGGCGGCGATCCGGAGGCCGTGTGGTTCACCCGCTTCTGGGCCGCCAAGGAAGCGGTCGCCAAGGCCGAGGGCGTCGGATTCGGCGGCCGGCCACGGGACTTCTCCGTGCTGGAGGCCACCCCGGACGGCAGCCGGCTGCTGGTCGCCGGCCGCCTGGAACGCGCCTACACCGTGCACTGCGCACCGGTGACCAACCCGCCCGCCCTGCCCGAACGCGGCTATGTCGCGGCCTGGACGACCGGACCCGCGGCCGAGGACGGACCGCCCGACCCGCCCCACGCCGGACCGCTCGACCTGACACACGACGGACCCTCCGCCCCGGCACACGACCCACGCCCGAGAAAGTAGGACCCCCGATGAACCCCATCCAGCCGGCCCCGGCGCAGCCGAGCGCCGACACCGTGCTCGCCGACATCACCGGCATGCTCCGCACGGTCCTGGCGGAGTACGGCGGCGACGACGTGGTGATCGGCATGTCCACCGGCTTCAACCGCGACCTGGAACTGGAGAGCATCGACCTCGTCACCCTGGCCGGCCTGCTCGAGGAGCGGTACGGGCGGCGGGTCAACCTCGCCGAGTTCCTGGCCGGCATGGAGTTCGACGAGATCATCGACCTGACCGTCGGCCGGCTCGTGGAGTACGTGGTGTGGAGCCTGAAGACCGACCGGGCGGGCTGAGCCATGGCGATGGTCGACGCCGGCGGCATCCGGCTGCACGTCCAGCGGACCGGCCCCACGGACGGCCGCGTCCCGCACGCCACCCTCGTCCTGGTGCACGGACTGCTCACCGACAGCCTGGCCAGCTACTACTTCACCGTCGCGCCCGCGTTCGCGGCGGCCGGACTCGACGTCGTCATGTACGACCTGCGCGGCCACGGCCGCAGCGAACGCCCGCCGCACGGCTACACCCTGGACCACAACATCGACGACCTGGCGGCGCTCCTCGACCGGCTGGAGCCGGCCGGACCCGTGCACCTGGCCGGCAATTCCTACGGCGGCACCATCGCCTTCGGGTACGCGGCCCGCCACCCCGGCCGCGTGGCCAGCCTGACCCTGATCGAGTCCGAGCCGGCGACCGCCGCCTGGGCCGCGAAACTCGGCCGCATCCTGCGCCGGGTGGTCACCGAACTCGCGCACAACGAGCCGGAGACGATCGCCTGGATCACCGCCCACCGCGGCCACAACACCGCCCGTCTCGCCAAGGGCGCGGCCCGGCTCGTCCGCGAGACCACCGTGGGCCGGGACATCCCCGCCAGCCGTGTGCTCACCGAGGCCCAGATCAGTGCCGTACGCTGCCCGGTCCTCGGCGTGTACGGCGGCGACTCGGACGTGGCGGACCTGGTACCGGAACACCGGCGGCTGCTGCCGGACTTCCGGGCGGTCGTCCTGCCGGGGCACGAGCACTCGGTCCTCGTCGAGGCGCCCGGCACCGTCGGCGCGCACATCCTGGACCTGGTCCACGCGGGGGCGGGCGTCCGGTGAGCGCCTTCCTCTTCGTCGTCCCGCCGCTGACCGGGCACATCAACCCGGCCGTCGGCGTCGCCGCCCGGCTCACCGCCGCCGGGCACCGGGTGGCCTGGGCGTGCGCCGACCCGGACCTGGTGCGGCGGCTCGCGGGCGCGGACGCCGAGGTGTACGCGTGCGCGGGACCGGTGCCGGGCGCCCCGGGCGCCGTACGCCCGCCGGACCTGCGGGGCGCGGAGGCGCTGCGGTTCCTGTGGGAGTGGTACCTGCTGCCGCTCGCCGACGCGATGGCACCCGGGGTCCGTGCGGCCGTCGCGGCCGTCCGCCCCGACGTGGTCGTCGCCGACCAGCAGGCCTTCGCCGGGGCCCTGGTGGCCGAGCGCCTCGGCCTGCCCTGGGCCACCTCCGCGACCACCTCCGCCGAGTTCAGCGGCGCCTACGACGGCCTGCCCAAGGTCGCCGACTGGCTCCGGCAGCGCCTGACCGAGCTGCGCGCCCGCATCGGCGACCCGGCCGGCACCGCGGACCCGCGCTCCTCACCCCACCTGCTGCTGGTGTTCAGCACACCCGAACTCATCGGTCCCCAGGCGCCGTTGGCACCGCACATCCACTACGTCGGCCCCTCGCTCGCCGGCCGCCCGGACGGGCCGGGCTTCCCCTGGGAATGGCTGGACCACGGCCGGGCCAAGGTCCTGGTGACCCTCGGCACGGCCAACGCCGACGCCGGCGGCCGGTTCCTCGCCCAGGCCCTGGCCGCGCTGCGGGAGCGCGCCGACCGGATCCAGGCGGTGATCGCCGACCCGGGTGGCGCCCTGCCCGCGGCGACGCCCGACAAGGACGTCCTGATTCTGCCGTCCGTGCCCCAACTCCCCCTGCTGGAGCGGATGGACGCCGTCGTCTGCCACGCCGGCCACAACACCGTGTGCGAGGCGCTGTGGCACGGCGTCCCGCTCGTCGTCGCCCCCATCAGGGACGACCAGCCGGTGGTGGCCGGGCAGGTGGTGGACTCCGGCGCGGGTGTCCGGGTCAGGTTCGGCCGGGTCACCGTGGCCCGGCTGGGCGAGGCCCTGGACGCCGTCCTGCACGATTCCGCCCACCGGGTCGCCGCCGCCCGGATCCGTGCCGCGTTCCGTGCGGCGGGCGGTGCCCAGGCCGCGGCGGCCCACCTCGCACGCTTGGCAGCGGAGGCCCGATGAGCGACGCCCGCGACAAGACAGCCCGCATCACCGCCCTGCGCCCCGCCTACCGGGCCGACCTGGACGCCGGCACCGACCGCTTCCTCGCCCCCCGGAGAACCACCTGCCCCTGGTGCTCCTCCGGCCGGATCGGCGAGCGCCTGCGCACCACCGACCTGCTCCAGCACAAGCCCGGCCGGTTCACCCTGGACCGCTGCGCCGACTGCGGCCACACCTTCCAGAACCCGCAACTGACCGCCGAGGGCCTGGAGTTCTACTACCGGGACTTCTACGACGGCCTCGGCGAGCAGCGGATGAGCGGCACCTTCGGCGGGCGCGGCGCGATGTACCGGGGCCGCGCCGAGGCGATGCTGCCGCACGACCCCGCGCCGAAGACCTGGCTGGACGTCGGCACCGGACACGGCCACTTCTGCGCGACCGCCCGCGCCGTCCTGCCCGGCACCGCCTTCGACGGGCTCGACTTCACCGACGGCGTCGAACTCGCCGCCCGCGAGGGCCGGGTGGACCACGCCTACCGCGGCGCCTTCCCCGACCTGGCGCCCGAACTCGCCGCCCGCTACGACGTGGTGAGCATGTTCCACTACCTGGAGCACAGCACCGACCCCGACCGCGAACTGCGCGCCGCCCACGAGGCCGTACGCCCCGGCGGCCACCTCATCGTCGAGGTACCGGACCCGGAGAGCCGCTACGCCCGGCTCCTCGGCCGCTGGTGGCTGCCCTGGCTCCAGCCGCAGCACCTGCACTTCATGCCGGTCGCCAACCTGCGCCGCCGGCTCACCGACCTCGGGTTCACGGTGGTCGCGGAGCAGCACGCCGAGGCCCACGACCCGGTCGACCTGCTCGCCGCGGTCTGGCTCGCGCTCGACCACACGGCACCGCGCGAGGACGCGCCATGGCTCCCCGAACCACCGGGTGCCCTGCGCCGCGCCACCCGCACCGCACTCCTGCTGGCCGGCGTCCCCGTGCTCCTGACCGCCACGCTCCTGGACCGCCTCGCGATACGCCCCCTGTCCCACCGCCTGCGCCTGTCCAACGCCTACCGCCTGGTGGCCCGCCGGGAATGACACCGGCTGGTGGGCGGGAAGGATCCGGGCTCACAGCACCTTCGCGCGGATCAGTGCCGACAGCACCAGCGCGCCCGGCAGCAGCGGCACCCAGTCGGTCAGCACCCGGTAGCCGATCACGGTCGCGGTCGCCTCCGCCGGCGTGGAGCCGAACGTGACCAGCGTCCACACCAGCGCCGCGTCGACCGCGAGCCCGCCCGGCGCGGGCACCGCCCCGACGGCCGTGCCCGCGGCCAGATGGGCGAGCACCATCTGCTCCCACGGCAGCCCAAGACCCAGCGAGGCCCCGACACAGGCCAGCGTGCCGGCCTGCAGCAGCGGCATCGCGACGGCCCCGCCCCACAGGGCGCACACCCGGCTGGGCCGGGCGTGCACCACGCGCACGTCGGCCAGGGCGGTGCGCAGCAGCCCGGTCACCGGCCGCCGGAGCGGCCGTACGACCGTCAGCAGCACCCCCGCCACGGCGAGGGCCCCGCCCGCGACGGCGGCGAGCGGCACCAGCAGCCGCCCGTCCGGTACCAGGTCGCCCAGGCGCCGCCAGGCCGGCGAGGCCGCCAGGAACCCCAGCAGCACCAGCGTCTTCGCGGAGGACCTGGCCAGCGAGTACAGCCCGATCGACGCGGCCGCCCGCTCCAGCGGGACGCCCTGGCCGCGCAGAAAGCGCAGGGTGACGGCGTGGGCGCCGAGCCCGCCGGGCAGCACGTGGTTGGCGGCACCGGCGGCGAACTGCGACACGAGCAGCAGCCCCGGCGGCACCCGGTCCGGCAGGGCGCCCTGCCGGACGCAGGACGCGGCCACCCAGGTCAGACAGGTCGAGCCGGCTCCGGCCAGCAGCCACCCCGGGTCGGCCGCGACCAGCCGCCGGGCCCCCTCGTACACCACGGGCCGGTTGGCCACGGCCCAGCCGGCGGCGAGCAGCAGGGGAGCGAGGGTCAGGGCCAGCCGTACCGGACGGGCCGGAGCGGGGGACGACCCGGGACCGGGGGCCGGGGTGTCGGGGCGGGCGCGGGCGCCAGGGGGCAGCGAGCGGGACGGGGAGAGTGAGGACACGGGGACGTCGTCCTTCCGCAGCGGGCCCCACGGGGGCCTGGGGGAAGCGGGCCGGGCGAAACCGCGTGGGAGCCTTCCCCTCCCGGATGACACGGGGATGTCCGGAAACGTAAGGCGTGAGGGCGGGACGGTGCCGCGGGGCGGGCACGGGCAGACAGCCGTTCGCCGCCGACCAGGTAGCCTTCCCCTGGGGCGCGCTCTGCATGCGGCGGCCCGGATCAGCCGGAGAGCAAGCTCAGCGACAGGGGAGGAACCGGCGGTGCACGTCCAGGAATGGCTCGACTCGGTGCCCGCGGCCGCCGTCTACGCCGTGGTCGCTCTGGTGATCGGTCTGGAGAGCCTGGGCATCCCGCTGCCTGGCGAGATCGTTCTGGTCTCCGCGGCGCTGATGTCCTCCCAGCACACGGGCATCAACCCGGTCGTCCTCGGCGCCTGCGCGACCGCCGGTGCGGTCATCGGCGACTCCATCGGCTACGCCATCGGCCGCAAGGGCGGACGCCCGCTGCTGGCCTGGCTCGGCCGGAAGTTCCCACGCCACTTCAGCGAGGGCCATGTGGCCACCGCCGAGCGGTCCTTCGAGAAGTGGGGCATGTGGGCGGTCTTCTTCGGCCGTTTCGTCGCCCTGCTGCGCATCTTCGCCGGGCCGCTCGCGGGCGTCCTGCACATGCCGTACTGGAAGTTCCTGATCGCCAACCTCCTCGGCGGCATCTGCTGGGCCGGCGGCACCACGGCCGTCATCTACTACGTCGGCGTCGTCGCCGAGGACTGGCTGAAGCGGTTCTCGTACCTGGGCCTGGCCGCGGCCGTCCTGATCGGCCTGACCTCCATGCTGATCCTCAAGCGCAAGGCGAAGAAGGCCCAGCCGGAGCAGCGAGAAGCAGAACCGGTGAACGCCGGGGAGTGAGGCGCCCCGCGAGAGGCGCGGGGCCGCACCCGCCGGCGCTCCTACTGATGCGTGTCCTGATGCACGTCCTTGTGCGCCTTGCCCAGCTCCGCGTACAGGGTGCCGTTGAGGGTGACCCCCTCCCGCTCCTCCGCCGTCAGCGCGCGCTTCACCTTCGCCGGCACCCCCGCCACCAGCGACCCCGGCGGCACCACCATGCCCTGCGGCACCAGAGCCTGCGCCGCGACCAGCGACCCCGCCCCGATCACCGCGCCGTTGAGCACGGTCGCCCCCATCCCGATCAGGCAGTCGTCCTCCACGGTCGCCCCGTGCACCACCGCGTTGTGCCCGATGGACACCCGCTCCCCGACGGTCACCGGATAGCCGGGGTCGGCGTGCAGGGTGACGTTGTCCTGCACATTGGCCTGCGCCCCCACGGTGATCTTCTCGACGTCACCGCGCACGACGGCCCCGTACCAGACACTGGCCCCCGCGTGCAGCGTGACATCCCCGATCACGGACGCCATGGGCGCCACGAACGCCTCCGGGTCCACCTGCGGCTCCTTGCCCCCGATACCCACGATCAGCGCCTGCTGCGTCATCACCGTCTCCTCGTGTCGGCCGTACACGGCACGGTACGACACGCGTTGGGGTGAAGATCACAGCAGCCCGCCCTCTCCGCCGGAGGCGACCGCTGAGTAACGTGAGCCCGTGCCGAAGCGCAAGAACACGTTCTCATCCTGGCGACAGGGTCTCGCCCAGCGAGCCGTCCACGCGGCCTGGTCCTGGGCGCAGCGCACCGGGTCCGTCACGGCCGAACACCCCGCGGGGTTCCGTTTCGGCTCGATCGGCGAAGCCACCCGGCTGGCCTTCCCGCTCGGCACGGTCTTCGGCGAACCCTGGATCCGGCTCGGCTCGCACTGCATCATCGGCGAGCGGGTCACCCTCACCGCCGGCCTGATGCCGGACCTGGACCTCGGCCCGGAGCCGATCCTGCGCATAGGCGACGGCGTGGTCCTCGGCCGCGGCAGCCATGTCATCGCGGACACGACGGTCACCATCGGCAGCGACTGCTACTTCGGCCCGTACGTCTACGTCACCTCCACCAACCACTCCTACGACGACCCGCACGAGCCCATCGGCAGGCAGTGGCCGCGGATGGAGCCGGTCGAGATCGGCCCGGGCTGCTGGATCGGCACCGGCGCGGTGATCCTGCCGGGTGCGCGGATCGGCCGGAACGTGGTCGTGGCGGCCGGCGCGGTGGTGCGGGGCACGGTGCCCGACCACGCGGTGGTCGCGGGCGCGCCCGCCAGGGTCGTACGGCGCTGGACGCCCGAGGACGGCTGGCAGCCACCGCTGCGGACCCCGGCCCCGGTACCGATCCCGGACGGCATGACGCCACAGCAACTGCGCGCACTGGCGAACCTGGACGAGGACGAAGCGGCCCGCCTCGCAGCCCTGGAGCCCGAGGGCTGACGCGAGCCGTGGCGCGGTGATGGCTGATGCGAGCCGCGCTGGGGCCTGATGACTGATGTGCGCCGCGCTGGAGCCCGACGGCTGACGAGAGACGGGCTGGGGCGCGTCGGCTGATGCGAGCCGCGCGCCGGGGTCCGATGGCATGCGAGCTGCCCTGGAGGTCGACGGCTGATGCGAGCCGCTCTCGGGTCCGATGGCCGATGCGAGCCGTGCTGGGGCTGACGTCTGACGTGAGCCGTGCTGGAGTCCGACGGCTGACGAGAGACGGGCTGGAGTCCGTCGGCTGATGTGAGCCGCGCTGGGGGACGACGGCTGACCGAGCCGTGGTGGGCCTGACCGCTGATGCGAGCCGCGCCGGGGTGTGATGGCATGCGAGCCGCCCCGGAGTCCGACGGCTGACGCGAGCCGCCCTCGGGTGTGACGGCTGACGCGAGCCGTGGTGGGGTTCGGACGGCTGATGCGAGTCGTGGTGGGGACTCATGGCTGATGCGAGCCGCCCTGGAGTCCGACGGCCGACGCGGCCGCCCTCGGGTCCGTCGGCTGATGTGAGCCGTGGTGGGGTGCGGGTGGTTGATGCGAGCCGCGCCGGGGCTGACCGCTGACGCGAGTCGTGGAGGGGTCCGACGGCCGCCGTCGGGCGCGACGGCTGATGAGAGCCGCGGCGGGGTCCGATGGCATGCGAGCCGCCCTGGAGGTCGACGGCTGATGCGAGGTGTCCTCGGGTGTGACGGTTGACGCGGGCCGCTCTCGGGTCCGATGGCCGATGCGAGCCGTGCTGGGGCTGACGGCTGATGCGAGCCGCGCCGGGGTCCGAGGGCATGCGAGCCGCCCTGGAGCCCGACGGCCGACGCGAGGCGCCCTCGGGTGCGACGGCTGACGCGAGCCGCTCTCGGGCCCGATGGCTGATGTGGGCCGTGCTGGGGCTGACCGCTGACGTGGGTCGTGCCGGAGTCCGATGGGTGCGCGAGGCTGGCTCAGCCCGTTGCCAGCAGCAGCGTGCCCAGGAGGGCCAGCCCCGCTCCCGCCGCCTGGACGGCGCGTAGGCGTTCGCTGAGGAAGCCGCGTGCGGCCAGCGCGGTCACCACCGGGTACAGCGAGGCGAGTACGGCCGCGACGGTGACCGGGCCGATCCGGGCGGCGATCGCGTACGTGCCGTTGGCCGCCACATCGGCCAGCCCGACGAAGGCCAGCGCGGGCAGCGAGGCCCACGGGAACTCGCCCTCCGGCAGGGCGGCGCCGCCGCGCCTGACCGAGGCGGCGAGCGCGGCCCCGCCGACGGCCACGTTGGTCAGCCGCTGCACGAACAGCGCGAGGAACAGGCCGGTGACATCGGTCGAGGCCTCCGCGATCAGCGCGAACACGGTGCCGAAGCCGAGCGCCGCGACCAGGGTGAGCAGCACCGTGCGCCGCTCTACGGCGGCGCCCCGCAGCTGCGGTCCGCCGGCCAGGACGACCCCGGCGACGGCGACCGCGATGCCCGCGACCTGGAGCAGCCCGGGCCGCTCGCCGAGGACGAGGCCGACGCCGACCGGCACGGCGACGCTCAAGGTGGCGAGCGGGGAGACGACACCCATGGGGCCGAGCGCGAGGGCCTTGTAGAAGCAGAGCAGGGCCACCGGCCCGACCAGACCGGCCGCGAACGCGAACCACAGCCGGGGTCCGGCCTCGCTCCAGCCGCCGGTGGCGAGCACGATCACGCCCAGCACGGCCGCCGCGATCGACTGCGAGACGACCACCACGGTGAGCGCCGGGGTACGTCGTGTCAGCAGCCCGCCGCCGAAGTCGGCCAGCCCCCACAGGAGGCTCGTGGTCAGGGCGAAGAATGCTGTCACGGCCGGCCTCGCAGTACAGTTCGGTGAACGATCAGGTGCACCTCACCGTAGTTCAGTCCATTGAACTGCGCTAACCATAATATTGAACTTCCCGGATATTGGACACAACGTGTCGGACCTCGACCTCCTGACCCAGTCCCTGGCGCGCAACGTCAAGCACTGGCGCTCGGTGCGCGGCTTCACGCTGGACGTGCTCGCCGCCCGGGCGGGTGTCAGCCGCGGCATGCTCATCCAGATCGAGCAGGCCCGCACCAACCCCAGCATCGGCACGGTCGTCAAGATCGGCGACGCGCTCGGCATCAGCATCACCACCCTCCTCGACTACGAGCAGGGCCCGAAGGTCAACGTCGTCCCCGCCGAACGGGCCGTACGGCTGTGGCACACCGAGGCCGGCAGCTACAACCGGCTGCTCGCCGGCACGGAGGCGCCCGGACCGCTGGAGATGTGGGACTGGCGGCTCATGCCGGGCGAGAGCAGCCCCTCCGAGCCGCACCCCGCCGGCACCGTCGAACTGGTCCACGTCACCGCAGGCGAGCTGACGCTCACCGTGGAGGGCGAGGAGTACCGCGTCCCGGCGGGCGCGAGCGCCTCCTTCGAGGCCAACGTCCCGCACCTGTACGGCAATCAGGGCGAGGTGCCCATGGAGATGGTCATGGCCGTGTCCGTCCCGCCCGTGCCCTGAGACGCCGGTACGGCGGACGGCCGCACCTTGCTAGCGTGCGGCCATGCGCGCACCCATCGGAGACTTCGACACCGCCACCCCCGCCCCGGACTGCCTGGACGTGCTGACCGCCCCCGTCGCCGACGCCGTACGCGACTGGCAGGGCGCGGTCCCCGCCGACCGGATCCTGTACGTCGACACCGACCCGCGCTGGGCCGACACGTCCGTCTTCGTGGAGCACTACGGCCGCGACCTGCTGGAGCGGTCGGCGAACTGCGTGGTGGTCGCGGGCAAGCGGGCCGGCGAGACCACGCTCGCCGCCTGTGTGGTGCTCTCCACCACCCGGGTCGACGTCAACGGCGCCGCCCGCCGCCAACTGGGCGCCCGCAAGGCCTCGTTCGCCTCGATGGAGACCGCGACCGGCGAGACCGGCATGGAGTACGGCGGCATCACCCCGATCGGACTGCCCACCGGCTGGCCGGTGCTGGTGGACTCGGCCGTCGTCGACCTGCCCTACGTCCTGATCGGCAGCGGACGCCGGCGCGGCAAGCTCCTGGTGCCCGGCAAGGCGCTCGCCGAACTGCCCGGCGCGGTCGTCCTGGAGGGCCTGGGCGTCGCCTGACCTCACGCCACCGCGTGGTGGGCCAGCGCCAGATGCGGATCGGCCTGCCCCGGGACCGGCGCCGGGTCGGCGTGCACCAGGGCGGCCGTCAGCCGCGGTACGGCGTGCAGCAGGGCGTGTTCGGCCTCGACGGCGATCGCGTGCGCCTGCCGTACCGTCGCCTCGCCGTCCACCACCACCGCGAGTTCGGCCCGCAACCGGTGCCCGATCCAGCGCAGCCGGAGCTCGCCCACCTCCCGCACGCCCGGCACCGCGCGCACCGCGTGCTCGGCCCGGTCCACCAGCGCGGGGTCGACGGCGTCCAGCACCCGCCGGAACACCTCCCGCGCCGCGTCCCGCAGCACCAGTACGATCGCGGCCGTGATCGCCAGCCCCACGACCGGGTCGGCCAGGTGCAGGCCGAGCGCCGAACCGCCGGCGCCCAGCAGCACGGCCAGCGAGGTGAACCCGTCGGTACGGGCGTGCAGCCCGTCGGCGACGAGCGCGGCCGAGCCGATCTCCCGGCCCACCCGGATCCGGTACCGGGCCACCCACTCGTTGCCGGCGAAACCGAGCAGTGCCGCCACCGCGACCGCCGGTACGTGCGTGACCGGGCGCGGGTCGAGCAGCCGCCCGACGGCCGCCCATGCGGCGAAGGCCGCCGACGCGGCGATGGTCAGCACGATGGCCAGCCCCGCGAGATCCTCGGCACGGCCGTAGCCGTAGGTGAACCGGCGGGTCGCCGCCCGCCGGCCCAGCACGAAGGCGATGCCGAGGGGGACGGCGGTCAGCGCGTCCGCCGCGTTGTGCACGGTGTCCCCGAGCAGCGCCACCGACCCGGACACGGCCACCACGACCGCCTGCGCCACCGCGGTCAGCCCGAGCACGGCCAGCGACACCCACAACGCCCGCATCCCGCGCGCCGAGGACTCCAGCGCCGGGTCCAGCTTGTCGGCGGTCTCGTGGGAGTGGGGGGTGAGGAGATGGCCGAGGCGTTGCAGCGTGCCGGGGGAGCGGGGGTGGTGTCCCCGCGCCTGCCCCTGGCTGTGGTCGTGCGCGTGGGTGTGCCCGTGGGAGTGCCCGTGCTGATGGGGGTGTCGGTCGCTCACGTCGGTCCCCTTCCGGTGTGCGGGAGTGGACGCGCGGCGCCCACGGAGCCCATTATGTGCGTATGAGCGCACGCATGCACCTATCACCTGCGCATCATGCGCACCCGCACAACCCGAGCGAGGACCAGTTCGCGCTCGCCGCCGAACTCCTCTCCCTGCTGGGCGACCGCACCCGCCTCGCCCTGCTGTACGCGCTGACGGGGGGCGAGGCCGATGTCACCACGCTCACCGAGGCGTGCGGCGCCGCCCGCCCGGCCGTCAGCCAGCACCTCGCCCGGCTGCGGCTCGCCGGCCTGGTGGACACCCGCAAGGAGGGCCGCCGGGTGATCTACTCGCTGCGCCACGGCCACCTGCGCCGGCTGGTCGAGGAGGCCCTGAAGACAGCGGACCACCGCCTCACCGATGGGTCCGGCCCAGCGGAGCGCTGAGCCGGCCGTCGTCGGTTCAGTACGCGGTGGCCGTGCCGAGGTACTGCTCGGCGAAGGCCGCCGAGGCGACCGGTGAGGTGAACACCCGGCGCAGCCGGGCCAGCGTGGTGCCGGCGCGGTGGGGGTCGCCGGAGGAGGTGCCGTGGTAGATCCCGGAGAGCCACTCCGAGAACTCCTGGTAGTCCCACACGCGGCGCAGGCATGCAGCCGAGTAGCCGTCCAGGCCCGTCGGGTCGCCCTTGGTCAGATACGCGACGAGGCCGTCGCCGAGCAGGAACGCGTCGTTCAGGGCGAGGTTCATACCCTTCGCGGCGATCGGTGCGACGAGGTGCGCGGCGTCGCCGGCCAGGAAGAGCCGGCCGAACACCATCGGTTCGACGACGTAGTTGTGCATGTCCAGCACGCGCTTCTCCAGCAGCCGCCCCCGCGTCAGCGGCGGCCGGTCCGCCGCGCGCAGGCGCTGCTGGAGCTCGTCCCAGACCCTGTCGTCGGACCAGTCGTCCGGGTCGTCGCCGGGCGGGCACTGGAGGTAGTAGCGGGTCATCTCGGCACTGCGGGGCATGTGCCCGGCGAACCCGCGCGGATGCATGCCGAACAGGACGCGGTCCGCGGACGGTGGTGCCTCGGCCAGGAGCGCCAGCCAGCCGATGCCGTAGTCGTGCCGGGAGATCCGCGCCCGATCCGGCAGTGCGGCCCGGCTCGCCCCGCGGGCCCCGTCGCAGCCGGCCACGAAGTCGCAGTGCACCAGCCGCCGTTCACCGCTGTCCGGGTCGGTGTAGGAGACGGCGGGCCGGTCCGAGTCCAGGTCGTGCAGGCGGACGTCCCGCACGCCGAAGCGGATCTCGCCGCCGCGCACGTCCGCGTACTCGCGCACGAGGTCGGTCACGAGCAGGGGCTGCGGATAGACCCAGTGATGGCGCCCCGTCAGCTCTGTGTACGCGAAGCGGTAGCCGTGGCCGTCGAAGCGGAACTCGCACTCGGAGTGCCGTTCCGCGCGCTCCAGCAGGTTCCCGGCCAGGCCCCGCCGTTCGAGGCCGCGTACGGCCCATTCCTCGATGACCCCGGCGCGTGGCCGCCGCTCGATGAACTCCCGGCTCTCGGTCTCCAGGACCAGGCAGTCCACGCCGGCGGCCCGCAGGATGTTGCCGACGGTCAGACCGGCCGGCCCGGCACCCACGACGACCACCGGAAAGCGGGGAGGGGAAGGCGAGTTGGAGTGGGGGGAAGGAGACGTCACGCGAGCATTATGACGGTGTCCCGTCAGCCGAGCCGACGGGACACCGTGTGTGACGCGGGAGCGGATCAGTGCGCGGGCGCGTCCGTCACCACGACCTCGTCGATGCTGCGCTCGATCGCCTCGGGCCGCGAGGCGACCGCCTTGGCCCAGTAGTAGATGCCCAGGGAGAAGGCCGCGACGACCAGGATGTCCCACCACAGCGGGATGCTGCCCCGCCCGCCGCCGAAGCCGCCCAGCCAGGAGATCAGGCCCAGGCCGAGCAGGTAGGCGGGCAGCCACTGCGCGGCCTTGAAGTCCATCCGGGGTGCATCGGGCTTGCGCGTCGCGGTGGCGTACCAGGCGTAGGAGCCCAGGAGCACGTAGCCGAGCAGGATCGCGAAGCCCAGCCGCCACAGGGTGTCCCAGCCGGTCCAGTAGATGATCAGGTTGGCGACCACGAAGGACAGCGGCGAGATGATCCTGCCGCCGGGCAGCCGGTACGGGCGCTCGTGGTGCGGCAGCCGGTCGGCGAAGACGCCGTAGGCCAGCGGCGCGCCCGCGTACATCAGCACGCTCGCCGAGGTGATGAAGCCCACCAGCGCGTGCCAGCTCGGGAACGGCAGGAAGCAGATCACGCCGGTGACGAACGACATGATGAGACCGAACCACGGCACACCGCGCCGGTCCGTCTTGGCGAAGGCCTTCGGCGCGTAGCCGTTCTTGGCCAGGCCGAAGGAGACGCGGGAGGTGGCGGTGGTGTAGATCAGGCCGGTGCCGCCGGGGGAGATGATCGCGTCGACGTAGAGCACCCAGCCCAGCCAGCCGAGGCCCACCAGCGTCGCCAGGCCCGCCCAGGGGCCGCTGATGCCGACGAAGTCGAGCTTGGCCCAGCCGTGCGCGAACGAGGCGTGCGGCAGCGCGGCGATGAACACGACCTGCAGCAGGATGTAGATCACGGCGCCGATCGCCACCGAGCCGAGGGTCGCCCGCGGCAGGTCACGCTTCGGGTTGCGGCTCTCGCCCGCCAGCTGGATCGCCTGCTCGAAGCCGAGCAGCGCGAAGATGATGCCGCTGGTGCTGATGGCGCCGAGGATGCCCTTGGCGCCGAACGGCGCGAAGCCCTCCGAGGTGAAGTTGCTCGTGTGGAAGTTGCCGATCGCGATGATGAAGATCGCCGCGAGCGGGACGGCGATCTTCCACCAGGTGGCGGCGCTGTTGGTGTGGGCCAGGGCCCGGACGCCGAAGAAGTTGACGCCGACGAAGACCGCCATCAGGGCCACGGCCGTGACGAAACCGCTGGTCGTCAGAGTGCCGTCGGTGTGCTGCAGGCTCTGGGCCCACTTCCAGTGGCCGGCGTAGCCGATCATGGCCTCGACCTCGATCGGCGCCACGGTGGCGGCCTGCAGCCAGGCGAACCAGCCGAAGGACATGCCGGCCAGGCCGCCGAACGCGTAGTGCGGGTAGCGGGCCGTGCCGCCCGCCACCGGGAACATGCCGCCCAGCTCGGCGTGGACGAGGGCGAGCAGCACGATGGCCACCGCGCCGATCACCCACGAGATGATCGCCGCGGGGCCGGCCACCACGACCGCCTTCTCGGCGCCGTACAGCCAGCCGGATCCGATGATGGAGCCGACCGAGGCCCACATCAGACCGATCAGTCCGACATCCCGGCGCAGTCCGCCGGACTCCGTCGTGGCCTGTGGCAGGGCGTCGACTTTCGCCATGTCAAGTGGCCTCTCAGTTCATGAACGCAGAATTAACGAGCAAGGAGGCCACAGGCTAGGAATGCTTTCCGCGTCGGCAAAAGACTGTTTTACAAAACTTGACCTGGGATCTTGCCTGTCTTGGGGACGGGCTTCGCGCAGGTCAGGCGCCGCAGGCGAATGTCAATATTCAACGGAGAATTGTGATGAAGGAGAAGAATCACAAGCTCAGGAGGGGGATTTCGATCGCCGGGCACCGGTCCATGACCATCTCCAGGCCCGCCGCCCGGGTCCGCTCGTAGGCGGCCGTGTCGACGACCCCCAGCTGGAACCACACCGCCCGCGAGCCCTTCGCCACGGCCTCGTCCGCCACCGCTCCGGCCAGCCCGCTGTTCACGAACACGTCGACCACGTCCACGTCGAAGGGGATGTCCGCGAGGGAGGCGTAGCCCCGCTCCCCGTGCACCGTCTCGGCCTTGGGGTGCACCGGCACGATCCGCTTGCCGTACCGCTGGAGCACCCGCGCCACCCCGTAGGCGGCCCGGCTCGGGTTCGAGGACAGGCCGACCACCGCCCAGGTGTCGCCCAGCTCGGTGAGAATCCTGCGGATCGTCGCTTCGTCGCCGTACATCGGCCGCCTCCTCGGGCTGCGGGGAACAGTACGTGCGGGCAACATCGACTCGACGGGTACGGATTCCCGCCGTACCCCGCCACGCTGTCCGGAATCGGTGCAAGCCGCTGCATACGGCCGTCCGCCCGCCTACGCTCGCCCCGTGCTGCGCATCTTCGACGCCCGAACCGGTGAGCCCGTCCCCGCCGCGCCCTCCCGCCGCGGCCTGACCCGTATCGAGGTCCACGCCTCCGGCCTCGATCCGACCGCCCTGCGGGTGCTGCTCACCGCCGACCTGCTCGTCCGGGCCCTGGAACTCGGCGGCACACCCGTCTGGACGATCCTCACGGCACCCCGCGACCAGCCCGAACTCCGGACGGCCGCCACACAGCTCGCCATCCGCCCCTTCGAGGACGGCCGCGACCTCGCCTCGGGCCTCGGAGAGGCCCAGGCCATCCATGTGGCCCGACGCGACACCGAGGACACACTGGGCGAGGGCCCGGTGATCGCGGTGGCTCCGGCGGAATGGACGGGGTGGCCGGCGGGAGCGGGGTCGGCTGCCGCGGAGGCTGGGGGAGCGGGTGGGGCTACGGGGGCGTCCGAGAGGGCAGGTGGGGTGCGGGAAGGAGCCGGGACAGCGGACAGGGGGACGGAGGGGGCCGGGAGAACGGTCGGGGAGGTCGGGAGGGGGTCCGGTGCTGGTGTAGGCGGGCCGTCCGCCCCCGGTGCTGTCCCGGGCGCGGCGGCGGAGGCCGCCGGTGCAGCGGCTGAGGAGGCGGAGGCCGCTGGTGCGGCGGCCGGGGAGGCCGGGAGGAGACCCGGTGCCGGCGTCGGCCGGCCCTCCGCTCCCGGTGCGGCGGAGGCCGGCGGTGCAGTGGGCGGGGAGGCCGGGAGGGGGCCCGGCGTCAGTGTCGGCGGGCCGTCCGTCCCCGGTGCGGCGGCGAAGGCCGTTGCCCCCTCCGCGTTTCCGGTGCGGGCGCTTCTCGCCGACCCCTCGGCCCTCCGCCTCGCTCTGCTCGCCGTCCCGCGGAGCGAACCCGCGCGGCTGGACCCGGCCGCCCTGGACGACGCCGCGCGGAGTCTCGCCCGATGGCGGCGGGCCGTCGCCGGCTGGGCGCGGCAGCCCTCGCGGCCGGTTCCCGGCGAGGTGCGGGAGCGGCTGCGCGCCGCCTGGGAGGACGACCTGGACCTGCCCGCCGTGCTCGGCGTCCTGCGCGACGTGGCGAGCGCCCCCGGTATCCCGGACGGCGCCCGGTTCGAGACCTTCGCGTACGCCGACCGCCTGCTCGCCCTGGACCTCGCGCGCGACCTCGGGAGTCTCGCGTGAACCCGCCGGCGGGCGAGGGCCCGCTGCGCCGGCTGGTGGTGCTGCGGCACGCCAAGTCCGCCTGGCCCGACGGCGTCGAGGACCACCGCAGGCCGCTCGCGCCGCGCGGGATGCGGGACGCCCCGGCCGCCGGGCGCGCCCTCGCCGCCGCCGGTTCCCTGCCCGACCTCGCCCTGTGCTCCACCGCCGTCCGCGCCCGCCGTACCTGGGAGCTGGTCTCCGCCGAATGGGCCACTCCGCCGCCGGTGCGCTACGACGGGCGGCTGTACGCGGCCGACGTACCCGACCTGCTGGAGGTCGTGCACGAGGTGCCGGCGGACGTGCGGACGCTGCTGCTGATCGGGCACAACCCCGGCCTTGAGGAGCTGGTGCGGGCGCTGGCCGCGGACGGTCTCGACGACACGCTGGACCGGCTGCGCGAGAAGTTCCCGACCTCCGCGATCGCCGTGCTCACCTGGCACGGCACCGAGTGGGAGGCCCTCGCTCCGGGCGCGGCCCTGCTCACGTCGTTCACGGTCCCGCGCGGGACGAAGAAGAAGAGGAAGGGCTAGAGGAGGGCCGACCGTGGCGTTCCCGGCGTTCACATAGGCTGGCGGGATGCAGGACGAGTACCGCACAGTGGCCCGCGCGGGCGTGCACGAGACCGAGATCAACCGCTCCCGCTTCCTGTGCGCCCTCGCCCCGGCCGCCACCGAACAGGAGGCCCAGGACTTCATCGCCGCCGTGCGCAAGGAGCACGCCGACGCCACCCACAACTGCTGGGCGTACGTCATCGGCGCCGACGCCTCCGTGCAGAAGGCCAGCGACGACGGCGAACCGGGCGGCACCGCCGGCGTGCCCATGCTGCAGATGCTGCTGCGCCGCGACATGCGGTACGTGGTCGCCGTGGTCACCCGCTACTACGGCGGCGTCAAGCTCGGCGCGGGCGGACTCATCCGCGCCTACGGCGGTTCCGTCGGCGAGGCCCTGGACACGCTCGGCACGATCACCCGGCGGCGCTTCCGGCTGGCCACGGTGACGGTCGACCACCAGCGGGCGGGCAAGGTCCAGAACGACCTGCGCGCGACCGGACGCGAGGTGCGGGACGTCCGCTACGGCGAGGCCGTCACCATCGAGATCGGCCTCCCGGACGCCGACGTGGACGCCTTCCGCGCCTGGCTCGCCGATGTGACGGCGGGCACGGCCGGCTTCGAACTGGGCGGCGAAGCCTACGGAGACGCCTGATAATTGCCGTAAATCGGGCATAACGGGCCTATGGGGTGCGGGTCGTGACGGGCTGATACGGGAGTAACCGCCCGTGATGTCAGACCCGGCCGTTAGTCTCGGGAATCATGAGACTCCTGCACACGTCCGACTGGCACCTCGGCCGGGCCTTCCACCGGGTGAACCTGCTCGGGGCCCAGGCCGAGTTCATCGGTCACCTCGTCGCCACCGTGCGTGAGCACGCGGTGGACGCGGTGGTCGTGTCGGGCGATGTGTACGACCGCGCGGTGCCCCCGCTCGCCGCCGTCGAGCTGTTCGACGACGCCCTGCACCGCCTCGCGGGCCTCGGCGTGCCCACGGTGATGATCTCCGGCAACCACGACTCGGCCCGCCGCCTCGGCGTCGGCGCCGGACTCATCGACCGCGCCGGCATCCACCTGCGCACCGAGCCGTCCGCCGCGGGCACCCCGGTCGTGCTCCAGGACGCCCACGGCGACGTCGCGTTCTACGGCCTGCCGTACCTCGAACCGGCCCTGGTGAAGGAGGAGTTCGCCGTGGACAAGGCCGGCCACGAGGCCGTGCTCGGCGCCGCCATGGACCGCGTCCGCGCCGACCTCGCCACGCGCGCGCGGGGCACGCGTTCCGTCGTCCTCGCGCACGCCTTCGTCACCGGCGGCCAGGCCAGCGACAGCGAGCGGGACATCACCGTCGGCGGGGTGGCCGCCGTGCCGGCCGGGGTGTTCGACGGCGTCGACTATGTGGCCCTCGGGCATCTGCACGGCTGTCAGACCCTCACCGAGCGCGTGCGCTACTCCGGCTCGCCGCTCGCCTACTCCTTCTCCGAGGCCGACCACCGCAAGAGCATGTGGCTGATCGACCTCGACGCGCACGGCGCGGTCACCGCCGAACGCCTCGACTGCCCGGTGCCCCGCCCGCTCGCCCGGATCCGCGGCACCCTGGACGGCCTCCTCGCCGACCCGGAGCTGGCCCGCCACGAGGACGCCTGGGTCGAGGCCACCCTCACCGACCCGGTCCGCCCGGCCGACCCCATGGCCCGGCTCACCGAGCGCTTCCCGCACACCCTCAGCCTGGCCTTCGCCCCCGAGCGGGCCCCGGACGACCCCGGTGTGTCGTACGCCCGCCGCCTCGCGGGCCGCAGCGACCAGCAGATCGCCCAGGACTTCGTCGCCCATGTGCGCGGCGCGGGACCCGACGAGCGCGAGACGGCCGTGCTGCGCGAGGCGTTCGACGCCGTGCGCGCCGCCGACGCCGTACGGGAGGTGGCGCGGTGAGGCTGCACCGGCTCGACATCACCGCCTTCGGGCCCTTCGGCGGCGCCCAGACCGTCGACTTCGACGCGCTCTCCGCCGCCGGCCTGTTCCTGCTGCACGGCCCCACCGGCGCGGGCAAGACCTCCGTACTGGACGCCGTCTGCTACGCCCTGTACGGCACCGTCCCCGGTGCCCGGCAGAGCAATCAGGGCATGCACCTGCGCAGCGACCACGCCCAGCCGGGCACCCGTACCGAGGTCCGCCTCGAACTGACCGTCGCCGGACGCCGACTGGAGATCACCCGGCAGCCCCCGTGGGAGCGGCCCAAGCTGCGCGGCAAGGGCATGACGGTCGACAAGGCCCAGACCTGGCTGCGCGAGTACGACGCCCGGGCCGGCACCTGGAAGGACCTCAGCCGCTCCCACCAGGAGATCGGCACCGAGATCGAGCAGCTGCTCGGCATGAGCCGCGAGCAGTTCTGCCAGGTCGTCCTGCTGCCCCAGGGCGATTTCGCCCGCTTCCTGCGCGCCGACGCCGAGGCCAGGGGCCGGCTGCTCGGCCGCCTCTTCGACACCCAGCGCTTCGCCGACGTCGAGAAGCGCCTCGCCGAGCGCCGCCGCGCCACCGAGGCCCGCGTGCGCGAGGGCGACACGGCCCTGCTCGCCGACGCCCACCGCATGCAGCAGGAGGCCGGCGACGCCATGGAGCTGCCCGAGCTGTCCCCCGGCGACCCGGGCCTGGCCGAGGCCGTCCTCGGCGCCGCCGCCGTCGCCCGCAGCACCGCCCGGGAACGCCTCACCATCGCCCACTGCCGCCTCTCCGCCGCCGAGTCCGCCCACGCCGCGGCCCGCCGCGCCCTGGACGACGTACGCGAACTCGCCCGGCTGCAGAGCAGGTTCGCCGAGGCCCGGCAGCGCGCCGAGCGGCTCCAGGAGCGGGCCGGTGCCCATCGCGAGGCGCAGGAGCGCATGGACCGGGCCCGCAAGGCGGAGGCGGTCGCACCGGCCCTGGAGCTGCGGGAGACCGCCGAGACGGAACACCGCCGGGCCGCCGCGGCCGAGGCGCACGCGCGCGGACTCCTCCCCGACTCCTACGCCGACGCCGGCGCGAGCGGACTGGCCGCCGCCGCCCGCCGGGCCGCCGAGGAACTGGGCGGCCTGGACGCGGCCCGGCGCGCCGAACGCCGGCTCGCCGAACTCGCCGCCGAGCGCGCCGGACTCGACCGGCACGAGCGCGCCGACGAGGACGTCCTGCGCGAGGCCGACGCCTGGCTCGCCGACTGGGACGGCACCCGCGCGGCCCTGCAGACCCGCATCGACTCCGCCCAGGAGGCCGCCACCCGCGCCGAACAGCTCGCCGTCCAGCGCGCCCCCATGCAGCGGCGGCTGGACGCCGCCCGCACCCGCGACCAGCTCGCCGCCGATCTCGAACGGGCCGAGCAGCGCGCGCGGGCCGCCGGGCAGCGCGCCCTCGACGCCCGCGCCCACTGGCTCGACCTCAAGGAACAGCGCCTGGCCGGCATCGCCGCCGAGCTCGCCGCGCACCTCTCCGACGGCGAGCCCTGCGCGGTCTGCGGCGCCGTCGAACACCCCGCGCCCGCCCGCAAGGTCGCCGGACACGTCGACCGCGAGACCGAGGACCGTGCCCTCGCCGCCCACCAGCGCGCGGAGGAGCAGCACACCGAGGACGAGCGGCGCCTCGGCGTGGTCCGCGAGGCCCTGGCCGCCGCCACCGCCGAGGCCGGCGACACGCCCACCGACCGGCTCGCCGCCGAGGCCGGCGAACTGGAGGAGGAGTACGCCCGCGCCCGCCGCGCGGCCTCCGCGCTGCACGCCGTCCAGGAGGAACTGCGGCGGGCCGAGCAGGAGCGCGAGCAGCGGCTCGCCGACCGTCAGCAGGCCGCCGTACGAGCCGCCTCCCGGCTCACCCGGCGCGACACCCTGGAGCGCGAACAGGCCCAGCTGAAAGCCGAGTTGGAGCAGGCGCGCGGCGGCGCCGAGAGCGTGGCCGCGCGCGCCGCGCAGCTGGAGCGGCGGGCGGCCCGGCTCACCGACGCGGCCGACGCCGCCCGGGCCGCCGAGGACGCCGCCCAGCGGCTGAAGGACGCCGACGCCCGGCTCGCCGACGCCGCCTACCGGGCCGGCTTCGACACCCCGCAGGCCGCCGCCGAGGCCCTCCTGGACCCCGCCGCCCACCGCGAGCTGCAGCACCGCCTGGACGCCTGGCAGCAGGAGGAGGCCGCCGTCCGCGCGGTCCTCGCCGAGGCCTTCCCCCGTCTGGTGGGGCAGCTGTACGCCTTCACC